>JAWVZC010000451.1:0-3081 GCA_033722415.1 Balneolaceae bacterium
CTGTTACCTGTATCGTAAATCGCTCAAAAACCTCTCAGAAGCCGGACTGATTACCTGGAAAAAAGATAAAACCAACCGTTCCTACATCTACGAACTCAGCTCCGAAAAGCTGAGATCGGTATTTCGAGACGTTACCACCTATTATGAATACGCCGAGTACGGGCACTTCCCGGTTGATCGGGAACGGTTCAAGACGGTCCATGATCAATTTCAGTATCTTAACAATTTAATACAGTCGGCCGGTGAATAAGGAACGGATCTACATAGGATTTTTTGTATTCTCCCTGCTGCTTTTTGCCGCATTTGAGTGGTTAAGACCAGACCCTATAGATTGGACTGAAAGCTACTCGGGCCTGGATAAACGACCATTCGGTTGTTACATCATGCGAGACCTGTTACCGGATTTGTTCCCGGGAGCCGATCTCTCCTACCAAAATGAGCCCATTTTTACTGTTGAAAAAGATACGGCAATGCCTCACAATACCATCTTTGTCAACCGATCTTTTACCCCGGATACATTTGAAACCGACCGTTTACTCAAACAGGCTAAGGCCGGTCACAATATTTTCATTGCGTCCTCTAGCATAACAGGCCACTTGGCGGATACCCTGGATATCGATACGGATCGTTCAGTCTCCCTCCATGCCGATAGCATCCAGGCGCTGTTTTCTGATACGGTGCACGTCAATTTCAGCAATCCGCAGCTCAGCGAAAATTCCCCCTGGAACTATGCCATTGCGGGTGTGAAAAATATTTATTTCTCAGGCTATGACACCCTCAGAACAACGGTGCTGCGCACATCAGAGCAGAAGCACGCCAATTTTATTAAAATTGACTGGGATAAAGGGGCATTTTTCCTGCATACGATACCCCATCTGTTTACCAACTATTACATGGTACACCCCCATAAGGCTAAATACGCTTCTAAGGTTCTCTCCTATTTACCGGTTCAGGCCACCACGTGGGATGAATACTACAAGCTGGGCCGATCGACGGCCGGTTCTCCCATGCGCTATATTGTTGAACATCGCTACCTCAGATGGGGATGGTTTACAGCCATAGCCGGACTGCTGTTGTTTATGGTTTTCCGTGCCAAGCGTCGTCAGCGGATTATTCCGGATATTCAACAGCCCAAGAACACCACTGTCCAGTTTACAAAGACGATCGGCCGTCTCTATTTTGAGCATGGTAATCGCAAAGACATTGCCGAAAAGAAGATTAGCTATCTGCTGGAATATATTCGTACAAAGCTGCGACTGAATACCGATACCTACGACCAGGAGTTTCTGTACAGTGTCTCCGGGCGAGCCGGTATCGAGTATGAGACGGTTTCCAAACTTTTCAATGAGATCTCAACTATTCAGCAAAAACCTGAACTGAGTTCCAAAGAACTGTTTTCCATACATCATAAAATAGAACACTTTTACCAACAAACTTCCCGATGAGTACAGAACAACCCGACGCTAACGATCAAATAACCTCTTTTGCCCCAGAATTTGGGCAGCGTACTGATCTTTCCGGTATAAAAGAAACAACTGATAAAATTCGCAGTGAAATCGGTAAAATCATCATCGGTCAGCACCAGATGATAGACCAGCTTATTGCAGCTCTGCTGGCCAACGGTCATGTCCTGATTGAAGGAGTTCCGGGAGTGGCCAAAACCTTGACGGCACGGCTGCTGGCACGCGTGCTCTCGATGGACTTTTCGCGTATCCAGTTTACACCGGATCTTATGCCATCGGATATCATCGGAACCTCTGTATTTAATCCCAAAACCACGGAATTCACATTTAAAAAGGGCCCTGTTTTTTCAAATATCATTCTTGCTGACGAAATCAATCGGTCGCCCGCCAAAACACAGGCAGCACTCTTTGAAGTGATGCAGGAACTGCAGGTAACGGCCGACGGGCAAACCTACCCGATGGCCCAGCCATTCCTGATCATGGCGACTCAAAATCCCATAGAGCATGAAGGCACCTATAAACTGCCCGAGGCTCAGCTGGATCGGTTTCTTTTTAAAATTGAAGTGCCCTACCCCAACCTGGAGGAGGAAACCGACATCCTCGAAGGATTCCACAACCGCAAAAACAGTAACAACCCGGAACTGCTGCAACCGATCGTATCTGCTGAGGAGATCGTTAAAAACCAGCAGACCGTTAGCGAGGTGCACGTTGAGCATTCCCTGATGAAATATATCGCCCAAATTGTACACCATTCCAGAAACGACGCCGCCATCTATATAGGTGCATCACCCCGGGCTTCCGTGTTTATAATGCGGGCGGCACAGGCCTGGGCTGCAATGCAGGGGCGCGATTTTGTAATCCCGGATGACATCCAGTCGATGATCTACCCCGTACTGCGTCACCGGTTGATCCTTACCCCGGAAAAAGAGATGGAAGGACTTAACCTGGATAAGGTAATCAAAAAACTGATTGAAAAGGTGGAGGTACCGCGATAATCCGTTTCTTCAAAGAACTATATCTGACGAACCGCTTTTTTTATATCCTCACGGGTCTCGTACTGATCTTTGTACTGGGTTATTTCTATCCGGCTTTGGGGGCTCTGGGCAGACCTTTATTACTGGGGGTCGGTGTGCTGTTTTTATTCGATCTGTTAATGTTATTTCGGCCAAGTGACCCTATCCAGGCCCAGCGCAGACTGCCGGAACGGCTCTCCAACGGGGATCCAAACCCGATACATGTTTATATTGAAAATGCCTATCGGTTTAAAGTTTTGGTGCAACTGGTAGAAGAGTTGCCGTTCCAGTTCCAGATCCGGGACCATAAAATCGACCTGGAACTCTCGGCCGGACATGAACGTGAAATAACCTACGAGCTCAGGCCCATCCAAAGAGGAGATTACGAATTCGGAGCATTGAATATTTATGTTCAATCTCCAATCGGATTGGCTCGAAGACGCCTGCAGTTCAACCAGCAGCAATCGGTCCCGGTATATCCCTCTTTTATTCAGATGCGGAAATTTGAACTCTACGCAATCTCGGACCGCCTGACGGATATAGGGATCAAAAAAATCAGGCGAATCGGGCATACCATGGAGTTTGATCAGATCAGAGAGTACGTA
>JAWVZC010000452.1:0-3079 GCA_033722415.1 Balneolaceae bacterium
ATATCCCCTGTCATCATGAAAATAGATATAGGATCTGCCGTTATCCTCTACGGGGATGATATCCAGATCCGGCCGTAGATAGGGTATCGGTTCGGATTTTGAGTTGAATAGTTGACCGTTTTTAGCCATTGCCGTCGTGTTGGTCCCTCATCTTTCTGCATTTGCACCTTTTTCCGAATTTTACGCATACGGGATGATCGGGCGGTTCGGAAATTCGAGCCTTGCAGGCATTGCGTCCATGATGAATCATCAGGTGCGAGAGGTTGGTCCAGTGTTCGCGCGGGAACAAAGCCATCAGGTCCCGTTCTATTTTATCGGTATTTTTCTTCTCTTTGGTAAGATCAAACCGGTTTGAAAGGCGCTTTACATGGGTATCCACCACTACTCCCGCATTAATGTCGAAAGCATTTCCAAGAACCACGTTGGCCGTCTTTCGGGCCACTCCGTACAGGTTCAGCAAATCATCCATATTGGGTGGAACTTCTCCGTTGTGTTTTTCCACGATCGCCTGGGAAGACTCCTTGAGAGCTTTGGCCTTGTTGCGGTAAAAACCGGTGGAGCGGATCAACTCCTCCAGCTCCTGGATCGGCGCTTCGGCCATGGTTGCGGGTGTGGGATACGCGCTGAAAAGTTCGGGGGTCACCTTGTTGACCCGGACGTCGGTGCACTGGGCGCTCAAAATGGTGGCGACCAGCAGTTCGAACGCATTGCGGTGATCGAGAGCGCAATGCGGATTGGGATAGTGTTTGTAGAGTTCATCCAGAATCTCCCGGGCGTAGGCTTTCTCCTCATCGGTTTTCTCCGGGAGGGATGGCAGTTTGTTTTTGTCTTCTGTTTTGGTATCGGATGCGGACATCGGGGACAGCTTGTGGATTCGGCTTTTCAGGTGAAAATTTCAATTAACAAAAATGGGAAAGCGCACGGACATAAACAATTCTAATTGAATAATTGCGTTAGGTTTAACGAATAGGCACTTGCATCATTATGATGATTTTTTTTAAGATTGGCATCTCGAAATGTAACCTATTGAGATGGTAAGATGAGCATAACGGTTTCGAACCTCACAAAAGAGTACGGCCCGCAAAAAGCAGTTGACGACATTTCTTTTGAGGTCAAGACCGGGGAGATTCTCGGTTTTTTGGGCCCCAACGGGGCGGGAAAAAGTACGACCATGAAAATTATCACCTGCTTTATCAGTCCCACTGAGGGGAGTGTGAGCCTGAACGGGTACAACATTTTCGACCACGGCCGGGAAGTGCGCCGCCGCATCGGCTATCTGCCGGAAAACACCCCGCTCTATACGGATATGAGCATGGTGGATTACCTGAAATTTGCGGCCAGGCTCCAGGAGATGCCGGAAGACCGGATCATGCCCCGAATCCGGGAGATGATCGATGTTTGCGGGCTCGGCCCGGAAAAACACAAGTATATCGGGGAGCTGTCCAAGGGATACCGGCAGCGGGTTGGACTGGCCCAGGCATTGATTCACGACCCTGAAGTGTTGATCCTGGATGAACCTACCACCGGGCTGGATCCCAACCAGATCGTTGAAATTCGCTCGCTGATCAAGGAGATCGGCAAGGAGAAAACCGTGATGCTGAGCTCCCACATCCTGAAGGAGGTCGAGGCGACCTGCGACCGGATCCTGATCATCAACAAGGGCAGGCTGGTGGCCGACGGATCCACGCAGGAGCTTAGACAGCGCGCCCGGGGCGCCGACCAGCTGCTGGTGCAAATAAAGGCCGGAAATGGGGAAGTGGACCAGGCCCTGTTGAACCTGGCCTCGATAGCCGCCGTGAATCCGGCCGGCGAGGGGGACGGCCTTTGGCTGATCGATACCAAGCCGGATCGCGACGCACGGGAAGAGGTGTTCAGGCTCTGCGTTGAAAGAGGGTGGGTACTCATGCAGATGACCCCGAAAGAGTCGAGCCTTGAAGATATTTTCAGAGAATTGACCGAAGATTAACCTAGCTGCAGCCGCAGGTTCTCACAACCCGCTGCCACCGAGAGCTGACGGCTGATAGCTGATAGCTTTATATAGAAAACCATGCAACATATCTGGACCATTTGTAAACGAGAGGTGAACGCCTTCTTCGATTCGCTGATGGCCTATATCATGCTGATCGTCTTTCTGGGGATCAGCGGTTTGTTTACGTGGCTGTTCGGCGGGGGCGACATCTTTTTTGTCGGCCAGGCTTCGCTGGGCAGTTTTTTCAGCGTGGCCTTCTGGACCCTGTTTTTCTTTATTCCGGCCGTGACCATGCGCATGATTTCGGAAGAGGAACGGGCGGGCACCCTGGAGCTGCTGGCCACCAAACCGATATCCCAGTTCCAGATTGTGGCCGGCAAATGGCTGGCGGCCTGGCTGTTGATAGCCATCTCTCTGGCCCTGACGCTGCCCTACTACATCACGGTGGCCAGCCTCGGGCCGATCGATCACGGGGCGACGATCAGCGGTTACCTCGCGCTGTTGATGATCAGCGCCGTCTATACGAGCATCGGTATCTTCATGTCGAGCCTGACCAGCAACCAGATTGTAGCGTTCATCGGCAGCCTATTTATCGCGATTTTTTTCCAGATGCTGTTCGGCCAGATGGCCTCGGTGCTGCCCGAATTTTTGGCCGATATCGTTGAATACCTCAGTCTAAATCAACACTACCAGACCATGTCGAGAGGAGTTATCGGAATCGGAAACATCACCTACCTGCTGTCGTTGACCATACTGGGTTTTCTCTTTGCCAGCGCATCCATTAAACGGAGGGCCTGGAAATGAACTGGTTTGAAGGATTCCTGAAAAACAGGCGAGAGACTTCCATTCAACTGTTGCTGGTGACCGGCATTGCCGTTGCGGTTAACCTGCTGGCCAGCGAAATCCTGTTGCGTTTCGACCTCACGGAGGATAACCGTTATACGCTTTCAAGTGCCAGCCGGGATATTGCGGAATCCCTGGATGACCCGGTGACGGTTACCGCCTATTTTTCGGAAAACCTGCCGCCGCAGCTGGCACAGGCCGAAGACGAGTTCCGCAATTTTCTGGAGGAGTTCAGGGCCTGGTCGGGGGGAAACCTTGAGTATGAAT
>JAWVZC010000453.1:0-3078 GCA_033722415.1 Balneolaceae bacterium
ATCTGTGCGGCATCATCCCGAATGTTGGACTTGTCAAAGTCGAAATAGACAGTACCGAGGTCATCTTCATCGATATACGCTGGATCCTGTGGATCATTAGGATTAGTACCCATCTCCACTTCCTGTGCGTCCGTGAAACCGTCGCCGTCCGAGTCGCTGTTGTTCGGATCGGTGTTATATTCCATCACTTCATCGTAATCGTTGAGCCCGTCACCGTCGCTGTCGGCGTTGTTCGGATCGGTCCGATACTCGTTGACCTCTTCGCCGTCCTGAAGTCCGTCTCCGTCGGTATCGGGATTGTTGGGATCGGTGTCGTAGGAATTGACTTCCGGTCCGTCATTCAGTCCGTCACCGTCCGTGTCTGGATTTAGCGGATCAGTTCCGTATTCATTGACTTCCTGTCCATCCGTCAGGCCATCACCATCAGTATCTGCAGAATTTGGATCGGTTCCTAGTTCAGCTTCTTCGGCATCGGTTAGTCCGTCACCATCTGAATCTACGGGTTCCTGAACGGCGGGTTCACTGGAACCACAGCCATATTGGAGGGTGACCCCTCCTGCTAATAAAATGGAAACAAGTAAAATATTGAGAGCTCGTTTCATTGAATTTACTCCTGTTATTATATGTTTATGATTTTGAAGAAAGTATATTTTGAAAATTCATCTCTTAAAGTATGCACCTTAAAGAAGAAGCTAACAGTGAAATAAAATAATGATACTGCGTAATCCAAACAAAATTTGATGAATAATTAGCATAGATAATTCAGATCCCCTATATTTCCAACTCGTTCATGGGGCTATAGCTCAGCTGGCTAGAGCGCTTGCATGGCATGCAAGAGGTCCGGGGTTCGAATCCCCGTAGCTCCACTCAACATTCACGGTTCGCATTTCTCATCAGGTTTTCAATCGTTAGCTTAAATACTAATCAGAACCAAATGTTCCGCAGCGCCGTAAGGATTAGCTTAATTCTTGGAAAATAGTTATTTATCAATATAGTCGGATGGAGAACAGTGTTGGCGTGTTCTCCAGTTTTGTCATGTACAGGAGGTTATTATGCAGCGCCCATTACCGTGCAAACCCAGGTTTACCTGCTATTGCTGTTTCTTGATACTATGTGCTTACCTTAGTATAGCACCGGCAGTTTCACAGGCACAACATGCGGTTGAACTGGACCTGGTGCTACAGCCGGAACTCTCCAGGGCACAGGTGCTTGGCCTTTCCAACCTCGGGGTGGATCGCTCTGGCCAGGGAACCCCGCTTTTTAACCTAGTACTGCGTAACAACTCCCTGGAGGAACTGCGCGATCTCTATTTCAGCATCGAGGTTCGTTCCAGCAAAGTGGGAGTCATCGCGCGTATCGACCAGCGATCGGACCGCCCGTTTCACCTAAGCGGCGGGCAGGTCGTGGTGGCCAGCAACAACCAGATTCAGAACGGGCTTCCCGGTGTCGAAGAGAGCATCCGTTTTAACGGTGGACTCACCGAGACGGGAGAGACCTTTGTGAACGACCTCGACGGGTCTACGAACCTTCCGGCCGATATCTATACGGTCACACTACAGCTCTACCAGGGCAATAATGGCCCCGGCGGCGGCGAACTGCTGGCCTCCGTCGAGCAGGATTTCGGGGAGAACATTTCTCCCGACACCAATGTGGATCTCTACCTGCTGCAGCCGGGCGGGGAGCCGGGCTCCGGTGAAATGGCCCCCTCCACCCTGCCCGTATTTCGCTGGGACGGCCCCACCAACAGCACATACCGGCTGATTGTCGTCGAAGATAACGGGCAGAGTCCGGAAACGCTTATCCAATCGGCGCTCGGTTCGGACCCGATTCTCGATCAAAGCCGGTCGGTGAGCGGAAGTCTGCTGGAATTTGAAATGGTGGACGCCCGCCTTAACGAACTGACTTTTTCCATGCCCCCTTCCAGCGTACAGAGCCTGGAGGATGGGACCACTTACTTCTGGCAGGTCTTTACCATGCGCAGCGGCGTAAATGCAGCCGAACAGACACCCTCTGAGATCTGGGAATTCACCACTCCGGGGGCGGAATCCGGGGCGACTGCCAACGTCTCGACCGAGGTGGACAATTCGCTGACCCGCATACTCGGGAGCGATCAACTGCAGCAGCTGGTGGAAGATGGCTATAATTTCAATTCCATCGTTATTGACGGGCAAACCTACAGCGGGGCCGCCGCCATAAAAAAGCTTCAGGAGCTCAGCAACAGGATTCAAAACGGAGAAATTACCATTGTCGTCGAATAAGATTTCAGGATAGGCATATGAAGGCAAATAATGTACGGGTGGTGACGGGATGGATGCTGGTGACATTCGTGATTATCGGTATGGCTTCCGCCGAAATCTACCACTACACCGGCGCCGACCGGCCACTGGCGTTTGTACGCCGGTTCAAACCCCAGGTCAGCATTCTACCGAAAGATATTTCCGCCGACAAGGGCGAACCGCTCTTTAGCGGGGATACCCTCCGAACCGACGAAAATGGGTATGCCGCTGTTCAGTTTATGGATAAAAGCTTTGCCAAGGTAAAACCCAACTCCGATCTTACCGTGCGCGGCGAGGTACGCAGCGACAAAAGCACATCGGCACGGATTGCGCTGGAGGGCGGGGAAATCTTCTTAGAAGTTACCCAGCGGGCCGGCAACAACTTCGAGGTGGCCACCTCCAAATCGGTGGCATCGGTGAAAGGCACCGAGTTCGGGGTCCGGGCCGACGACTTCGCCTGGGTGGAGGAGGGTATTGTGGAATTTATGTCTGTCGCCACCGGCGAAGTTGTGACACTCAAGGAGCGCATGTTCGGCCAGGTGAACGAGGACAACACGATCACCACCGGGGAACTGACCGACGAACAGCTGCAACAGCTGCGCGATGAGTACCAGGATTTTGAAGGAGATACCGGGGAGCCGCAACAGATGAGGCTGCGATTCCGGGATGAAAACGGACAGATCCGGGAGATCGAAATCGAGTTCTACGAAAACGGCAACGATGGTGACAGCGGTAACGGCAACGGAAACTAACCTGTATGTCTCGCGATAATGATTTCAGCGTTCTTGGTGAGAAATGCAGG
>JAWVZC010000454.1:0-3031 GCA_033722415.1 Balneolaceae bacterium
GCCGGCGGATTGCTTTAACATGGTTTTCGAAGCCTGCCGGATCGCACTGGAGCACATGATTCCTGTCATGTTTCTCTCTGACGGTTACCTGGCCAACGGTTCAGAACCCTGGAAGTTCCCACAGACACGGGACCTGAAAGATATTGACGTTACGTTTGAACCCGCCCGCACGGACGGTGAGGGTGAAAAATTTCTGCCTTACGTCCGTGATGAGCGATTCGTGCGCTCCTGGTCGATACCGGGAACCAAAGGACTGGAACACCGCGTCGGGGGCCTGGAAAAAGAAGAGGAAACCGGGGATGTCTCGTATGACCCGGAAAACCATGAACGGATGGTCAAACAGCGGGAGGCCAAACGGGATAAAATTGCAGAGTACATCCCGTTGCAGGAGATTGACAACGGGGTGGAAAACGGTGAAACTGTTGTGCTGGGCTGGGGTTCTACCTACGGGTCCATCCGTACCGCGGTTCATGAACTGCGAATTGAGGGAATGGATGTTTCTCACATTCACCTGCAGTATATCGCCCCGTTCCCAAGGAACCTCGGTACGCTCCTGAACGGCTACGAATATGTGCTGGTACCCGAAATTAACAACGGGCAGCTCGTGCGGCTGATCCGGGCCGAGTTCCAGATCAAAGCGACCGGAATCAACAAGATTAAGGGCCGCCCCTTCGGGGTGAAGGAGCTAAAATCGGAAATCCGGGATGCCGTCGGTGTTAAGGCGTAAAGTGATGACATCCGCTTATTCCCAATAAATTGTGACTACCAACAGAGCTGAACAACCATGGCTATCAAAAGTAAAATAACCGAGCACCTGGAACAGGTAACGAACGGAAACGGCAACGGCGACCTACCGGACTACTCCAGCAAGGATTTTTCGTCTGACCAGGATGTGCGCTGGTGCCCGGGCTGCGGTGACTACACCATTTTGAAACAGGTTCAGAACGCCATGCCGGAAATCGGGGTCCCCAAAGAGGATATCGTATTCATCTCAGGTATCGGTTGTGCAGCACGTTTCCCGTACTACATGGATACTTTTGGCATGCACTCGATCCACGGGCGGGCTCCGGCCATCTCCACTGGCCTTAAAGTTACCCGGCCCGACCTGAGTGTCTGGATTATCACGGGTGACGGTGATTCCCTATCTATCGGAGCGAACCATTTTGTGCAGATTCTGCGCCGCAATGTGGATGTGAACCTGCTGCTGTTTAACAATCAGATTTACGGGCTCACCAAGGGCCAGTATTCGCCTACGTCACCCGAGGGGTCTACTACCAAATCGACCCCGTTTGGTTCGGTCGACCACCCCTTTAACCCGCTCTCCCTGAGTATGGGGGCAGACGGTACCTTTGTAGCCCGCACCATGGATCGCGACCCCAGGCACCTGCAGAAGATGCTGCAGCGGTCGCACCAGCACCAGGGCACCTCGATGCTCGAGATCTATCAAAACTGTATCGTGTTCAATGACGGGGCCTTCGAACTGTATACCGACAAGCGTACCCGCCCGCGTGAGGCGATCTACCTGGAGCATGGAGAACCGCTGGTATTTGGGAAAGAGGATGACAAGGGGATTCGCCTGGATGGGTTGAAACCGGAGGTGGTTTCACTGGAGGAAGATGGTTATAGCAGGGAGGATCTCTGGATCCATGATGAATCCGACAAAACGAAAGCTTACCTGCTTTCCCGGTTTTTTGATGCTCCGGAACCTGGCGAAACGCACCTGCCGCGTCCATTCGGGGTACTTTATGCGGTTGATCGTCCGCGCTATGAAGATGGCGTCATCCGGCAAATTGAGGCTGAAATCGAATGGAGGGGTGACGGCGACCTGGATTCGCTGCTGCGTGGTCCTGAAACCTGGGAAATCTCCTAGCGCAGTGCAAAGTCGGCGGGTGAGAGACCTTCGACACTCGTAATTTGGAATAGGATGCTTGTTTTTTGGCGTTTCCAGTTAGTTATCAAGGTACCCGTTTTCGAGAAGCCATCGGTGGCAGTCCCGGACGGCGGTCTCCATCGGTACGATTTGGTATCCGAGCTGCTTTTCTGCTTTCCGGCTGGAATACCGTACTCCCTTCCGCGTTAAAAAGTCGGCAATTTCAGGGGTAATGTCGGGTTCCTCTCCGGTAATCGTGGCCGCAAACTCCGACATACGGGCAATCGATTTAAGTACCCAGTCTGGTACGGTGGGCGGTATCTTTTCGATTCCGCTGACTTCAGCTATGGCTTTTACAAACTCTCTGAATGTATTTTCTTCTCCGCCCAGCAGATATCGTTCACCGCTTGTGCCATGCTCAACGGCAGCAAGATGTGCCTTGACGACCTCCCTGACATGCGTTACACTCGATTCTCCCCGGGCTATGGCAGGAATCTTCCCTTCATTCAGTAGGAGAAACAGCCGTCCCCAGTTGTTAACATCGTAGGGT
The DNA here is from genome assembly GCA_033722415.1 of Balneolaceae bacterium. GTDB lineage: Bacteria > Bacteroidota > Rhodothermia > Balneolales > Balneolaceae > JAMQKA01. The sequence goes on from JAWVZC010000454.1 coordinate 2,421, forward strand.
CCGGTTACATGAGCCGGATTCAGGATCACCAGGTTCATGCCGAGATCCCGTGCCTTTAGCGCTTCCTGTTCGCCGGCCCACTTGGTATACTCATAATTTATCCAGGACTTGTGGCCCTTTTGCGGGGTTTCTTCCGTGACCTGACCCTCCTGCCGCCCCCAAGCCGCGATACTGGATGTGTGAATAAACGTGCTCACACCGTTGTCAGCTGCGGCATGTACCATATTTCGGGTGCCTTCGACATTGATCCGGGTTTGCATTTCGTTGCGTTCCGACCACATGTTGGTACTGCCTGCCAGGTGGAATACTACATCTGTACCGACAGGTGTGGCCCGTTTCAGTGTGTTTCGGTCTGTTACGGAACCTTTCTTCAGGCGGACCGGGAGCCCGGCAAGCCAGCTTGTGTCTGATGATACCCGGTAAAGGGCTGTAACATCCCACCCCCGATCCAAAAGAAGGTGGACCAGGTTAATACCAATAAAGCCGGTACCCCCGGTAACAAAAGCACGAAGTTTCATTTCCTTTCCCTCCTCTACGCCTGAATGTCGGATGCAACCCGTGTTCGTGTAACGATGCCCATGTTGGGTGGATCGGATCCCGAAAATACCGGA
>JAWVZC010000455.1:0-2981 GCA_033722415.1 Balneolaceae bacterium
CGTCCCCGGCTGTTTGAGCAGCTTCGTCCCGGTACGCGGCTGGTATCCCACAGTTTCGATATGGGAGACTGGGAACCCGACAGCACCCTTCGCGTGGAGAGTTCCTCCGGCCGAAATCATACCGTATATTACTGGGTGATGCCGGCGCAGGTGGAAGGAGAATGGAGCTGGAACGTGGAAGGAACTCCATTCAGCCTGGACGTCGACCAGGAGTACCAGAAAATCGATATTGCCCTGCAGCGGGATGGCGGCAGCCTACAGACCGACAACGAAGTTGTTAAGGGAGAACGGGTCAGCTTTACCGCTACCGATGGTAACAGTCGGTATGTGTTCAGCGGGCTGGTGGAAGGCGACCGGATTAGCGGGTCTGTACAGATCCATGACGGCGAAAATGACCGCGTGCTTCCGTGGACTGCCACCAAAAACTGATCTGCGCACCGGCAACCGCTCCGGTGTTGTAACCAGCCAGTATTGACTTAATATTACAGTTGCATGAACAGAGTTACTCCCGACGGGGGCAAACCGCAGCCTGTCTTCACGAATCTGAATGCCATCGCGGTGTTGGTGGGTATAGTAGTCGGTATCGGAATTTTCAGGCTTCCCCCGATCGTGGCCGCCAATGCCGGCAGTGAATTTGAGTTTATTGCGTTTTGGGTGGCCGGGGGACTAATCTCCCTCATAGGGGCGTTCTGTTATGCGGAACTGGCTGCCGCCTACCCCGACGCCGGCGGAGAGTACCATTTTCTGAGTAAAGCGTTCGGTTCGTCGGTGGGCTTCCTGTTCTCATGGGGACGTATGACAGTCATCCAGACCGGATCTATCGCACTGGCGGGTTTTATACTCGGTGATTATGCCACCCGGCTGCTGGATCTCGGTCCCTACAGCTCCTCGATCTACGCGGGTTTTACCGTGATCGGGCTGACGGCCCTGAACATTTGGGGCACCAATCCCTCCAAGAAAACGCAAAATCTGGTGGCGTCCGCCATCGTAATCGTACTGCTTTTGGCGGCGTTTCTCGGTATCACACAGGGTGCACCGGCATCCGCTGCTACTTCAGGTGCTGATGCCGGAACGAACAGCACGGGTGCAATAGGGGCTGCCATGATCTTCGTACTGCTGACTTACGGCGGCTGGAATGAGACATCGTATCTCTCCGGGGAGCTTAAAAACGTCAAACAGAATATGATTCGTGTACTGGCGATCGGTATCGGGGTCATCACGCTGATCTATGTTTCGGTCAACTACGCGTACCTTCACGTGCTGGGGCTCGAGGGATTGCGGGCGTCGGAAGCGGTCGGGGCCGATCTGACCGCGGCTATTCTGGGATCGGAGGGAGCCGTGTTTCTATCGCTGATCGTCATCATTGCCGCCCTTTCCACGGCCAACGCCACGATTATCACCGGGGCCCGCACCAATTATGCACTGGGACGCGACTTTTCGCTGCTCCGGTTCCTGGGAGTTTGGGATGCCCGGCACAATACACCGGTAAACGCCCTGCTGGTGCAGGGTGCAATTGCCATGCTGCTGGTCTTTTTGGGAACGTTTACCGAGGAAAGCGTGTCCACGATGGTCGACTATACGGCCCCGGTTTTCTGGTTCTTCCTCATGATGACCGGGATATCACTGTTTGTGTTTCGGTATAAAAATTACGAAAAGGAGCTGCCCTACAGCGTACCGTTTTACCCGGTCACCCCGATCCTGTTTATTCTTACCACGTTATACATGCTCTATTCCGCACTCGCCTTTACCGGCATCGGCGCGCTGGCGGGTGTGGGTATCCTGCTGGCTGGTATCCCGGTGCTCTATTTCGCCCGGAAATAAGCCAGACGGACCAATTTTTCCTCAAAGCCTTCTGCTGGAGGGCGTTTGTATATTTTTCAGCCCCGCCGTAATGAATTCAGCAAATAAAACCTTATTTTACCCGGCTTTTTAATTTTCGACATGATCTGGCGTTCATAATCCCCGTTCCCTGTTTGAGAAGGGAAAATGATCGGCAGGTACAACAATGCTTACTAATACAACTCTATTTATGGCTCAGGATATCAGGAATATTGCGATTATCGCACATGTCGACCACGGGAAAACCACCCTCGTCGACCAGATGTTGAAACAGAGCGGCACCTTCCGTGAAAACCAGCAGGTGCAGGAGCGCGTTATGGACTCCGGCGACCTGGAACGGGAGAAGGGGATCACTATCAGCTCCAAAAATACCGCGATAAAGTGGAATGATACGAAGATCAACATCGTGGATACGCCCGGGCACGCCGATTTCGGCGGGGAGGTGGAGCGGATTATGAAGATGGTGAACGGGGTGATTCTGCTGGTGGATGCCGCCGAGGGTCCGCTGCCGCAGACCAAGTTTGTACTTCGGAAGTCGCTCAGCCTGGGATACCGGCCGATTGTGGTGATCAACAAGATCGATCGCAAGGATGCCCGTCCCGACCAGGTCCTGAACGAAATATTCGACCTGTTCGTCATGCTCGATGCCGATAACGACCAGCTCGATTTCCCGATCCTCTACGCGGAAGGTATCAACGGCATCGCCAAACATGAACTCGATGATGAGAATGACGATCTGACTCCGCTGTTTGAAACCATTATCGACCATGTGCCGCCCCCCGAGCGGCAGGTCGACGCCCCGTTCAAGATGCTGGTAAGCGCCATCGACTGGAACGATTATGTCGGCAGGATCGCGATCGGGCGGGTGGAGCAGGGCACCATCAGGCAAAACCAGGAGATCGCGCTGGTCAGCCGGAACGGGGAGCTGAAAGAGAAGGCGAAAGCCACAAAACTCTTTACCTTCGCCGGCCTGGGACGCGAGCCGGTCGAAGAGGCTTCCTCGGGCGATATTTTTGCCCTGGCCGGCTATGAAAAAGTGGATATCGGAGACACGCTGACCGCGGCGGGGGATATGTCACCGATCGAGTATTATGATATCGATCAGCCCACGATGGCGATGTATTTCCGGGTCAACGACTCCC
>JAWVZC010000456.1:0-2978 GCA_033722415.1 Balneolaceae bacterium
AGAAGGGGGAGCCGTCGAGCAGGCCGGGCGGCATACCCAGGAAGTGGCCGGAAGGATCCAGGACCAGGGCGGTACCTCCATACACTCCGCTGGCACCCTGGAACAGCAACAGGCCCTTTATGAGATTGGACAGGATCTGCAATCGTTTGTTTTCGTCATTCATCGTTAGTTCTCCTCAGGTGATATAATATGGCGATCGAACACGCGATCGCCGCGAGGTTGAACAGGGGGATGACGACGATGGCCGGCATCACCTCTTGTCCCAGACGGGCCATGGCGATCACTTTGGCCGTAAGGGCGGTCATCATGATCGACAGGAAGACCAGGTAGACCGGGGCCAGCAGGTAGCCGAACGGCCTTTTGCGGATAAACAGGAATCCCGATAGAAAAGCCAGCGGCAGCAGCAGGGCGAGATCGAGCCCCTGGACGATGAGCGTGGTGTAGTGTTCGACCTGACCGGGTATAATTGTGCCGTCAAGCAAAGGGGGCACCACCACCCCCAGCCACATCAATCCTATCGCAATGCTGCTGAAGACCAGGAAGCCGCCGGTTGACTTCACCGGGACCGCCTCTCGAAACTGCGGCGGCAGCGATTGAATGTCAAACGAGAACAGCGTAAGTGAAAAGGAAAAAAAAGAGGCGGACAGCAGCAGCACGTATACAAGGAACAGTACATTGTACATCCCCATCACGAGATAAAACAGGTAGGTTACCAGGAAATACCCCAGCGTCCCGGCCAGCAGGTAGCGCCCCCTCAGCGATCCCCTGCGCGCCCGGACGAGCGAGAAGAGCAACAGGGGCACACCCGCAAACAGGGTTACATAGTCCTGGGCTATGCCCTGGGGGGCAACGTCGGCAGACATATGTTTGTAAATTCCTTTTCCATGAACCGTGACGGTGTCACCACGGACGGTTTCCACGGTGTAGGGACCCGGGCCGCCACTCGAAAAGATACCTGCCGATGAAGCAACAACAGCAAGCAACAAAATAAGGATGGAAAGTCGGGTAACAGATCTTTTATGTTTCATAGAGGATTATTTCGACTCAAATTACACTTTCACGAACCGCGGCACGGCTCTTGATTGCTCGATTCCTGCGGACCAGTAAAATTACGGCTGTCAGGCCTGCGACGACGAGTCCGGTGTCTTCATAGATGGTGAGGCTGAAAGCCGCCGAAAATCCGACCAGTGCCCAAAGAAACGGTATGGCCAGCAGCCAGTAAGGCACCCGGCTTCTTGTCCACAGCAAAAGTCCGAACGTGAAAATTGCCGTCGGACAGGGCGCTACTCCGAATACCGGCGACCGGGGATAGGTATGTCCCAGCAGATGGCCGAGCAACGGATAGAGTACCATCGCATAGAGGATAAGTACTCCCCCTGTGATGCCGTAGAGATCGTTGCGGTAGCCGTAATGCAGCTTAATATCCGTTCTGTTGATAAGCAGAAAGGCGACCCCCTGCACCACAAAAAGGGCCCCGAACAACCAGGCGGCGGAGTTGATACCGGCAAAAAAAAGCATGTGATAAACCACGCCCATCCAGATCCAGAAAAAGGCCAGCATCCGGTTCAGATATTTGTCTGCGTTGGGTTTGCCGGCAACTGCTAGGTACACTGCTGCGATACCCAGCAGGTATCCGAGCCACTGGGCCGGCCAGATGGCCCCGTTATACGATTCGAAAACCTGCAAAAACTGTTCGGTAGTAAAAGGGAGGTTTCCCATTGGGAGCCTTTCAACTGTTTGTTATACACAACCATAATAGTCTGCAGTTGAAATCAGATTTGGAAGGAGAACCGACATTTCGATGTAGGGGTATCTCCTATAAAACCGGTAACCTCATTACTACAACAAGGAGATGGGGTATCTTACGCGCTTTAAAATCAGGGAATCGTAAATATGAAACAGGTGAACCAAGGACGAGATTTTGAAATTTCGAATACCACCACCGAAACGGATCTGACCTATAACGATGCCGGGAGCAGCATTTCTCGGTTGTTCTGAGTCCGCTATACCGTACGCCAATATAGGCACACCGGGGCCCCGGTATTAAATATGCATGGAACTGAATTTCAAAGCTGTTTATACCGGCGGCAGGAAACCTGAATAAGTCAAATGATGAAAAAAGGTCCATTGAAAGGGTTGCTGTGCCTGAACTGTCTGCTTTTACTGCTTTCCGCCTGCGGCAGCGTGAGCAATCCCGACGCTGCGGTTGATCGGCTTCAGCTCAAAATGGGGATGTCAGAAGAGTGGGTCGGACAGACCGGATCTGTATTGGCCCGATACCCGAACCGAACACAGCTATCGATCGCTTTGGTAGAACACGACGAGGTATTATTCTACGGGGCCTCGAGACAAAACGATACGCTGCGAACTGTTAAAAACGCTACGGCCGTTTTCGAAATCGGTTCCCTGTCCAAGGTGTTTACATCCACCCTGCTTGCCCAATTGGCCTCTCAAAGCAAACTTGATCTCGACGATTCCATACAGGCCTGCCTGGAGTTCCCGTTGCATAACGGGATCGAGATCACTTTCAGGCAGCTCGCCAATCATACCTCGGGGTTGCCGAGGATTCCGTCGGGACTGATTTTGGAATCGCTGTTTCATATGGACAATCCATACCGGGATTACAATGAGGAAAAGTTACGTTCCTACCTAACGGAGAAGATGGAACTCAAATCTGAACCTGGTACAACTTATCGCTATTCCAATATCGGCGCGGGATTGCTTGGATTCGTACTGGCCCGCGCAACCGGAATGACGTACGAAAAGCTGCTACAGGATCGGATTTTCAAACCTCTGGGTATGCCAAATTCCACAACGACCAGAGCGAATATCGAGGGGAAGTTGGTACCCGGACTTACCAAGCGCGGGCATCCCGCAGAGAATTGGGATCTGGGCGCATTACCCGGGGCAGGGGCGGTCCTTTCAACGGCCGAGGATCTCTCCAGGTTTGCCATGGCCAATTTCGACCCGGCACACAG
>JAWVZC010000457.1:0-2958 GCA_033722415.1 Balneolaceae bacterium
ATGTTAATGATCAGATCGGAAGACGCCCTGCCCGCCTGCCACAAACGGGCTTCCCTGGTATGCGTAACCAGGACACCCGGTGAAAAGGGCTGCCCATCGGTCAGGTTCTCGACGGTGACCCGGTAAGTGTGTGTGGCTGCTTCATTGGCATGAACTGCTCCCTTGCCCTGGGTAGACTCCGCTTGTAATTCAGCGCCCTCGTCACGGGATTCTACCGATCCGATTTCGCTGCAGCCGGTAATGTAATATGTTGCTGCCAACAGCAGAAGTGCCGACAAGGGATGCCTGAGTTTATTTATGAACTGCATAATAGCCTCCATTTTGAATTGAAGATTGAACAGCAAGCTAATCAGCAGCTCGCGGGGAGTTGTCACGGATTTATAACGATTTGATAACCATAATATCACTGTAAATAATTGGTTTTATGTAATATACGGGTAGTAGTCTTGTTGCAATTGATCGTAACAATTTCAACATTATTGACCCGGCACCGGTACCGTCATCGGTTACGGCGACGTCCCCGATACGGTTGCCGGTGGGTTGTGCGTAAATTCCGATATCATCGGGCCATTACAGGAGCATTGCTATGAATAGCGAAACCAAACCCAAAACATTTGTCTGGGCAGCAGTGGTAGTGCTGGTGAGCATCGTGGTGGTTGTGAACCTGTTTCGCGGGCTGACGGTCCAGAAGATCGGTATACCGGGAATTTTCGAGGTCGAGTTCGGCAATGCCGGTAGCCAGCCCCAGACCGCTGAGATTTTAACCTTTCAAGCGGATTCCCATGAAATTCGTGAGGGGGAATCGGCCACCCTGCGATGGAAAACCTCCGAGGCCACCGAAATTTTGCTGAACGGGGAGCCGGTTGCGCCCGAAGGCAACAGGGTAGTACGGCCTGCCTCCACCACCACATATCAACTAGCTGTCAGGGGGGCAAGTAACAGCCGGCTGGAAAAGTTGATCGTCGTGAATGTTATGCCGGCCACCGGCGAGCAGGAGGAGCCAGACGGGGATGAAACCGGCCCAGAGCCTACGCTAGCCAATGAGGATTGTCTTCCCTACAACCCGCAAAATCTGCGCATCGAGGATGAGGGTGCCCGCGGCTGGCTCTTGACCGATGGCGACTCCCGCATGTTGATGCTGGCCAGTGAACAAGATGCCCGAAAGGCGCTTGCCATGACCAGGCAACACACTAGTCACTGTTTTATCGGGCGTGATAATCAGCGGACGAACCGGCGCGACTATATCATGCAGTACTGGAAAGGGGATTCCGGCCTGTCTGCCACCATCCCGAATGAGGATTGCCTGCCGTACAACCGAGGTAATCTTCGGATTGAAGATGAGGGTAACAGGGGGTGGCTGCTTACCGACGGATCTTCACGAATGGTTATGCTCGCGAACGAACAGGATGCCCGGAACGCCCTTGCCGTAGCACGTCAGCACAATATGCATTGCTTCATCGGGCGAGATAACCAGCGTTCAGACCGACAGCGGTATATTGTGGAGTACTGGAAATAATCAGGTCGCCGATGTCAAGCCCGCGGGTGAAACTCCTTGTGGACCTGGTGGAGGAGGCTGCGGTCAACATGGGTATATATTTCAGTGGTATTGATGGAGGTGTGCCCCAGCATCTCCTGCACCGCCCGCAGGTCGGCGCCCCCTTCGAGAAGGTGGGTGGCAAAGGAGTGGCGAAAAATATGGGGATATACATTCTTTTCGATACCGGCCCGTTCGGCGGCATCATTGACAATGTTCCAGATGCTCATGCGGGAGAGTGGTCCGCCCCTGTTGTTCAGGAATATACGGTTTTTTGCTTTCTGTGGATTGTCATCCCGCAGGTATTCCGGCCGGATGTATTCGATATAATGTTCCAGGGCCTCCTGAGCTTTTTCTCCCACGGGAACCAGGCGTTCCTTGTTGCCTTTGCCCAGCACGCGGATAAACCCGATCTCGAAAAAGAGATGGTCCAGCTCAAGGCCCGTCAGTTCGCTGACCCGCATACCCGTGGCGTACAGTGTTTCCATAATGGCGGCATCCCGTATCCCCTTGTCTGTGGTACGATCCGGTATCTCCAGGATTTGTTCGATTTCAGCCGGATTCAGTACTTCGGGCAGCTTCTTCGCCTTTTTCGGGAGATCGACTAGCTCCGCCGGATTCGCCTCGGTGATGTTTTCCACCACGGCAAACTCGTGGAAACTGCGGATGCTTGAGATGTTACGCGCGATGGAGCTGGTGGAGAGATCCATCGCCGTAAGTTCCTCCAGGTAGTCTTCGATATGTTTGAGGGTGACCCCGGCGAGATCCCGGATACGCAGATCCTCGGAGAGAAATCTCAGGTACCGGGTCAGGTCGTTCCGGTAGGCATCGACAGAATGTTCCGACAATCCTTTCTCCACCCTGGTGAACTGGAGGTACCGTTTTAGTTCCTGTTCAAACTTCATGAGTTTTCCGCGTGATTTCGACCGGGTTATTGATTGGTTGCCGGTTCCATCTCGTAAGATGATGCAAATATACCACGGTGCGGGAGAACAGGAAGCGGAGATAATGCGGCTGAACCGGCACCGGGTTTCCTGTCCGTAGTACTGCCGAGAAAGAAATACCTGAAACCGTTCCCTGTTGATACAACGGCACACTAGAAATTTGAACTGTGTTCCCGGTTATTGGTGAACAATTGCAAATTGACCCATTCGGGAGAATGACGGGAACCAGCCCGCGTTTCCCGCAAATAAGCAGGGTACATTTGTGTAATGTAATGACCTTCAAAAAGTTATACCGGTTTAAACGATAGCATCATTGAAACAGGGGGTATTGCGCTGCTCCTTCAGCAGCGGTGTATCGGAAATACCCTGCAAGAATGTTTACAGGAGAACGTCTGTGCCGTTACTTCCGCCTCATCTTGCGGAGGATCAACGTTTTTGGTGAGAAACCGGGGCTAGGTATTGATATAGTCATCCACTTTG
>JAWVZC010000458.1:0-2955 GCA_033722415.1 Balneolaceae bacterium
AAGGAATGATCCCTTTGCATTGACGGTTTATCCATTCGAATTTTATCCGGAGCTGTGCATCAGGTGCTTTTTAAGTATTCATCATGTTTCAACTCCAGTCATTCATGTCGGGTATGCCGATTTCATGAAGAAAAAAATAATTGTCATAGGCAGTGGATTTGGTGGATTGGCAACGGCATCCCGGTTGCTATCCCGGGGCCATGAAGTGCAGCTGTTTGAGAAAAGAGACAAGCTGGGAGGACGCGCCTATGTCTATGAAAAAAACGGTTTCACCTTCGACGGCGGCCCGACCGTGATAACCGCTCCCTTCCTGTTCGATGAGATTTTTGAGAAAGCGGGCAGGAACAGGAGAGACTATATTGAATTCGTGCCCTGCGATCCCTTTTACCGGATCTTCAACGCTGAAGGCCGTACATTCGACTATAACGGCGACCATGATTTTGTGCTGAACCAGATCGAACAGTGGAATCCGGCGGACAAGGAGGGCTATACCCGGTTTCTGAAAACCACCAAAGCGATCTTTGAAAAAGGATTCGTGGAGCTGGCCGACCAGCCCTTCCTGAATTTCACCGACATGCTCAAAGTGATACCGGACCTGGTGAAGTTGCAGTCCTACAAAACCGTGTACAGCTACGTGTCCCGTTTTATCGAGGATGAGTTTCTACGGCGGTGTTTCTCATTTCATCCGCTGCTGGTGGGCGGGAATCCGTTCGACACCACCTCGATCTATGCGATGATCCATTATCTGGAACGGGAGTGGGGCGTGCACTACGCCTTGGGAGGCACCGGGGCCATCGTTGAGGCGCTGGGCAGCCTGATCCGGGAACAGGGCGGGCAGATAGAGCTTGATGCGGAGGTGGATGAGATCCTGGTGGAAAATGGGAAAACCTCAGGCGTCCGGCTCAAGGATGGATCGGTGCATCGCGCCGATATCGTCGTATCGAATGCTGACGTGGCCTTTACCTACCGCTACATGATACCGGAGAGCAAAAGAAAAAAGTACACGGATCGCAAGATCGAGCGCACAAAATACAGCATGTCGCTCTTTGTGATCTACTTCGGCACCGACCGCCGGTACCTTGACTCCGGCCTGGCCCATCATAACATCATACTGGGTGAACGGTACCGGGGATTGCTGGAGGATATATTCCATCAGAAAAAACTGGCGGATGATTTCTCCCTCTACCTGCATATGCCCACCATCACCGATCCCTCGCTGGCCCCTGAAGGGTGCGAGGCCTTTTACGTGCTGTCGCCGGTACCCCATCTCGACGGCGATTTCGACTGGGAAAAGAGAGCGGGGGAATACCGCAACACCATCATGGAATTCCTGGAGGAGAACTACCTGCCCGATCTGCAGAAGCATATCGTCGCTGAGCATTTTATCGATCCGATTCATTTCCGCGACACGCTAAACAGCTACAAGGGATCGGCCTTTTCCGTCGAACCGATTCTGACGCAATCCGCCTGGTTCCGCCCGCACAACCGTTCGGAGGATGTGGAGAACCTCTATTTCGTCGGGGCGGGCACCCATCCGGGAGCCGGTTTGCCCGGGGTGCTGTCATCCGCCAAGATTGCGGAAAAGCTTATTGGTCCGGTGTAGGTTGCTAACTAGCTAACTAGCTAACTGGCTAACTGGCTAACTGGCTAACTGGCTAACTGGCTAACTGGCTAACTGGCTAATAAAATGTATTTGGGCAGATAGGAAAATCAACCAGACCTTTTTACCGACTCGGAAGTATTTGAAGTGATTACCCTTAAGAATCCAGAACAGTCTGAATGGAGGCAGGCAAACTATAGGGCTACCACTAAAACGTTACTAAAAGCTTCCACAGTATAAGAGGTGAAAGAGTTCTTATGGGTTCTTCATTTAAAAGGCGTTCAAATCGATGTCGGTTGGCTCAGAGAAGGCAGTCCAAGTTGTGGTGATCTTCCAGTGGTAGTTCCGAGTCAACTCGTTATACACATAAGTGAGGTATCCAATAGAACACAGATAAATGAACTATTCGATAAAATGGATGATCCGCCCCTGATCTTCTGTCCAAATACTATTTATAAAATAATACCATTAACAAATTGAGGTTACTACCTGTATTCTAAATATTATTTACTATGAATTTTAAGCACGATTCTGGGTAACGATAAGTACATCATATCACACCTTTGTTTATACTTCTCACAGTGTAATTAATTCCCCACCCTGAAAATCAATTTGAAATATTATGCCGACCTATTATACCAATTAACCCCATCGGGCATGGACGCATAACATATGTGAATAAAACCAATCAGGATAGAATCCTTCATTTATTGGTGATTTATTGCAGCGAAAAGGAGAATGTGTTATTCTGCAGAAGTATATGTTAGCAAACCTAATTACCAAAAATTCATAGATGAAAAATTTCACAATTATTGGGCTCCGTTTATTAGCAATTTGGGCATTCCTAAAAGCATTGCTTCTTTCCCAATATATCCCAACTATTTTTGGTTCAGGAATTGATGAATTTAGTCAAATGGGCGGTTACGGAATTCTTATCGCTTTTATTCTTTATCTCATTTCAGCAACTATTTTGTTTTTCAAAGCTCCAACAATTGCTATAAAAGTATCTCCAACTTCTGATTTTGATACTGCAAAAGTAGATATAGAAAAATTGGCTTCCGTTTTATTTGCTACAGCTGGGCTTTTAATCTTTTTTTGGTCAATTAATTCATTCCTAAACAGTATTAATAGCATTTTTCATTATCGCGTTATTGATCCTGAAAATGTGAATCGAGCGAGAGAAATTAGGCTTGTTCTACTCGGTGGTGGCATTCAAATGATTTTTGGTTTATCGTTATTTATTGGTGGTAAAAAAATTGCTCAATGTTGGCACAATTTTCGAAATTGGACATAGGCCGGTTTGCTAACAAGCGTTTTAAATCGGACGCGGACGGGGTTCGATGGAAACTTGATTG
>JAWVZC010000459.1:0-2903 GCA_033722415.1 Balneolaceae bacterium
AACACTGCAAATGAATCGAACCGAAGGGGGGCGCCCGCAACCCGTATTTTCCAACCTGAACGCTGTTGCCGTGATCGTCGGTATCGTGATCGGCATCGGCATCTTCAGATTGCCACCGCTGGTTGCCGCCAATGCTGGAAACGAGTGGGAGTTTATCGGGTTTTGGATTGCGGGAGGCCTGGTTTCGCTGATAGGCGCTCTCTGCTACGCCGAACTCGCTTCCGCCTATCCCGATGCCGGCGGTGAGTATTACCTGTTGAGCAAAGCGTACGGGTCCTCTCTCGGTTTCCTGTTTTCATGGGGGCGAATGACGGTCATACAGACCGGAACCATCGCCCTGGCCGGTTTCATTCTAGGTGATTATGCCAGCCGGCTCCTGGACCTGGGGGAATACAGTTCGGCCATATACGCTGCCCTGACCGTTGTCGGATTGACCGGCCTGAATCTGTGGGGTACCAGCCCCTCCAAGAGGACTCAAAATGTGGTGACCGGTGCTATTGTATTTATATTGCTGTTTATGGCGTTGGGCAGCATTTTGGGAACCGAATTGTACGGCTTCGGTAGTGCAAGCCCCTCCGGTACCGGTGGTTCCGTCGGCTCCGCCATGATTTTTGTCCTTTTGACCTACGGGGGCTGGAACGAAGCGGCCTACCTTTCCGGTGAGCTGAAAGACGTTCGGAAAAATATGATGAAGGTTCTGATAGTGGGGATCGGTGTCATCACCCTCATATATGTCCTGGTTAACTATGCCTACCTTCATGTTCTAGGTCTGGAAGGACTGCGCCAATCGGAAGCGGTGGGAGCCGACCTGACCGCCTATTTCCTTGGTACGAAGGGAGCGCTGCTTCTTTCCGCACTCGTTATCATTACGGCACTTTCTACCGCCAATGCGACGATCATTACCGGGGCGAGAACCAACTACGCGCTGGGCCGCGATTTTTCCATTCTCGGCTTTCTGGGACGGTGGAGTGAAAAAAACAATACCCCAGTCAATGCGCTGCTGGTACAGGGGGCCATTGCAATGCTTCTGGTCGTAGTTGGTGCCTTAACCAAGCAGAGCGTGACGACCATGGTGGACTACACAGCTCCAGTATTCTGGTTTTTTCTGCTGTTGACCGGGATCTCTCTTTTCATCTTTCGCTACCGGAATCCGGATACCGCATTGCCCTTCTCGGTTCCATTATACCCGGTAACCCCGATACTGTTCGTGCTGACATGTGGCTACATGCTTTATTCCAGCCTTGTGTTTACCGGTGTCGGCGCCCTTCTGGGAGTTGGGATATTGTTGACAGGCATTCCCGTTCTTCTTTGGGCAAAAAAGAAGAGTGCGTGAAACGGATTAAGAATTTTAACCCCGATTTTCATTGCCTGCAAACTCCTTGTTCCGACAAAGCCAATACGGTTTAGGAGGAGTGATACTGCCGGAGGGAACGCCCCGCAATAAATAAATTCCTCATCATAATGATTTCACCAAATTAAACCGTATTTTAATCGTCTTTTGAATTTCGGAACCTCAAGGCGCTACGCAGTTTCAAAGTAGGTCGCGCCTGCCAGATATAGAAACGTTATTATGCCACAGGATATCAGAAATATCGCGATCATCGCCCATGTCGATCATGGAAAAACCACGCTCGTAGACCAGATGCTGAAACAGAGCGGCACCTTCCGGGAGAACCAGGAAGTACGTGAGCGGGTGATGGACTCCGGGGACCTGGAGCGAGAAAAGGGGATTACCATCAGTTCCAAAAATACCGCGGTCTACTGGAACGACACGAAAATCAACATCGTCGACACCCCGGGACATGCCGATTTCGGGGGCGAAGTGGAGCGGGTTATGAAGATGGTTAACGGCGTGATACTGCTGGTGGATGCGGCAGAGGGACCGCTTCCGCAGACCAAGTTTGTACTCAGGAAGTCGCTTAGCCTGGGATACCGGCCCATCGTTGTTATCAACAAGATTGACCGGAAGGATGCCCGGCCCGACGAGGTGCTCAACGAGATTTTTGATCTTTTTGTAATGCTGGACGCATCAGACGAGCAGCTCGATTTTCCTATCCTGTACGCCGTCGGCATTGATGGAATTGCGAAGCGGGAGCTAGAGGAGGAAGGTTCCGACCTGACCCCGCTGTTTGAAACCATTCTGGAGCATATACCTGCTCCTGAGCGGGAACTCGGCGCTCCTTTCAAGATGCTGGTCAGTGCGATCGACTGGAACGACTATGTGGGAAGGATCGCCATCGGCCGCGTAGAGCAGGGAACGATCCGGCAGAACCAGGAGATCGCACTTGTCAACCGGGAAGGTGAGCAGAAGGAGAAAGCGAAAGCCACCAAGCTTTTTTCATTCAGCGGTCTGGGCAGGGAATCGGTGGAGGAAGCCTCCTCCGGCGATATAGTTGCCCTGGCCGGGTATGAAAAAGTGGATATCGGAGATACACTCACGGTCACCGGCGAGATGAGTCCTATCGAGTACTACGACATCGATCAGCCGACGATGGCGATGTATTTCCGGGTGAATAACTCACCTTTTGCCGGCAGGGAGGGAGATTACGTCACCTCCAATATGATAAAGGATCGCCTGATGAAAGAGATCCGTACCAACGTAGCTATCGAAGTGGAACCCACTGAAAGCCCGGATGTGTATAAAGTATCCGGACGGGGTGAACTTCAGCTGGCCATATTGATTGAAACCATGCGGCGCGAAGGATTTGAGTTTGCCGTGTCGCGTCCCGAAGTGCTGTACCGGGAAGTAGACGGTGAGCTTTACGAGCCGTACGAAGAGGTGGTCGTCGACGTTCACCAGGATTACGCCAACCGGGTGATCGACAACCTGCAGCAGCGTAAAGGGATCATGACCTCCATGACGCAGGAGGGAGAGAACAACAGGCTGGTTTTCAAAGTCCCCT
>JAWVZC010000460.1:0-2899 GCA_033722415.1 Balneolaceae bacterium
AGAACACTTCCACCTCTGCACCGATGGCACTGCTGTTGCTTTCGGTGCCCTTCAGGTGGAATGCGATCCAGTTGTGATTATCGCGGACTTCGGTCTGGTACACCTTCAGGGGACCGCCCTGTGTTGCCACCATGATATCGAGCGTACCGTCATTGTTGATATCGGCAAACGCCACGGCACGGCTGTCAAGCTTGAGTGAGCCCCCTACAGCGTTGGCAACTTCCTGGAACCGTCCGGCGCCGTCGTTGAGCCAGATCCGGTTCTCCTGGTATCCGGAGAGGCTGCGCCCCTCCATGGCGGGCCAGTTTTTGGCATCCTCGATTATATTCTTGTGACCGCCCGCAACCTTGGAAAAATCATACCAGTAATCGGTACCCTGGTCGGCCGAGATGTACCCGTTGGCAACATAGAGATCCAGGAAGCCATCGTTGTTCAGATCGCCGAACTGTGCCCCGTAGCTCCAGCCGCCGAGCTCCACCCCGAGGTTTCCCGCCATATTCTGAAATTTCAGCTCTTTTTCGGAAGTACTGGTTACCGGCATCCAGAGGTTGTTACCCTGGATCAGCACCCCGGGTTCTGAAATATTGGTGACATAGATTGCGTAATTTCCCTGGTTCATAATGTCCCCGAACGATACATTCATGCCGCTCTTGGGTGAAAATCCCATGCCGGCCTGATTGCCCATCTCTTCGAATCGTTTGCCCTGCCTGTTAATATAGAGCTCATCAACCCCGTAGTCGTTGGCCACCACCAGGTCGGGATAGCCGGAGTCATCCAGATCCATTGCCGCCGCCGAAAAAGACCAGCGATTACTGACCAGGCCGAGTTCTTCACTTACTTCTTCAAACCGGCCGTTGCCCAGGTTATGGAACAGGTATTTACGACCGCCGTTCTGGGAGTATTCAAAACTTTCGGGCATAATCTTCGTGGTCTCCAGCTCCCACAAATTGATATCTTCTTTGTAATAGCCACCGATAAACAGGTCCAGCCTGCCGTCCCGGTCATAGTCGAACCACACGGCCGTATTGGCGTTCACCCAGCCGGGCAGGTTCGCCTTTTCGGTAACGCGGGTGAATCCCTGCCCCTCATCATTGTGGAACAGTTCAGGTTTCCCCCATTTGAACACCAGCAGATCCTCGTACCCGTCATTGTCGTAATCGCCCCAGACCGAACCCATGGAGGTACCGGTCTGCTCAGGGGTCTCGTTGAGAGCGGCAACCCCCATCGATTCAGCCACGTCGGTAAAGGTACCGTCCCCGTTGTTTTTATAGAGGGCATTTTTGGTCCCCCGGGCGCTGTTTGTCACATACAGATCGTGGTACCCGTCGTTGTTGAAATCCGCAACCGATACCGAAGCCCCCACCGAAGCTACCTGAGGCATGATATGATCCAGCCTGGGATCGAGGTCGGGTGCGGTATGCGTAAAATCGATTCCCACCTGTGAGGTAACATCCTGCATGTAGAAACCGTAGCGGTTCAGGGCCTCATTCATGCCCTCTTTCTGCCGGTCATCCACCTGCCACTCCTGGAATTTATCGATGGCGGCAGGTGTGGCCAGCAGCCCGATAAAAAACAGGACAATGCCGATTTTTGCTGACTTGTTGTAACTCATCACATCTGTTTTTTTATTGATCAAATCTCAGGGCCGTTCGCAGTAACCGGGGTGTTATGTAGCGGGTATGATAACGTGCCCAGTCCTCTTTATGTTTCTTGTAAACCAGGTCCTCTTCAAGCCGGCCGGGATTTTCTGTATAGTCGGTCATGCCGTGGTACGGCAGCGGGATCACTGTTTCCGAATGCCCGGTATTGTAGTCCCCGTCTTTAACCCAGCCATCTCCGACCAGTACGAAATCGCGTTCCCAGCCTTCCGGCGGGGGCGGAGGTGCTTTAAATGTAAACAATAGTTCGTCTCCAGCGTTCATGATAACGTAGCGATCGTCGATTTCTTCCACAAGCTCGTTGACTTCGCCGAAGCGGGTATAGTAGCCAACCAGGTCGATCCACTGCGGGGTGGTGCTTGCAATATTCTGATAATCAGGAAGTTCAGGGCTAAAGCGGCCGGGACGATGGAGCTCGGAAAAACCGCGGTACCGCAACTCGGCGACATCCGGGAGCAGGTCGGTGGTCTTCAGCTGCACGTCAGGAGCTGCAACACCCCACCTGATCCGGTCCCAGTAGATCTCCATATTGGTGGCGAGGCGTACACGATTCGGAACTGTTTCCGTGGGCAGATCACTGAGGTTAATGAGCACTGTTTTCGTTTTACCGGCCGGGAACCCGATATCCTTTTTCACCGTCTTCCATCCCCCGCTTCCGTCAGGGATCTGAAGATGTATGCCGTGTGGCGGAGCCTTTTTGCCCTGGCTGATCGCCACGTTGATGGAACTGTCGGTCGGATATACCCAGCCGTCGGCCACGAGGAAGATCTCCTCGTTATCCGGGGTTTCCCCTATTTCAACCTCCAGGTAGTGATCGTGCGCCAAGCCCTGGTATGAAGTCAAGGAAAAAGTATCCGCATAGGTGCCATCTTTTTCCCGGATCCGCTTCGTCACATCATTGCGATCCTGGTCGATCGCCCTGGCAACCGGATGAAGAGCACGCATCGGGTGAAGCCGCTGCTCGGGGGCCGGCAGGTAAAAGCGTTCATCCACCATCACTTCGATATCGTTGGGGCGGTCCACCACTTTCAGGGATACATGATCGAAGAAATGGGTTTCCCAAAGCTCGGCCGTTATCCTGACATCATAATAGCCGTCTTTGGGGACCAGCTGGTCGCCGTCAATTTTGATCCAGTCGATGCTGTGAATAACATTGGCCTTCCCCTGTGCGTTGATGCGGAGCCCAAGTGCGGTACGCCAGAGAAAGTCGGTGACAAATTCCATCTCATCCCCGTTGTGGG
>JAWVZC010000461.1:0-2884 GCA_033722415.1 Balneolaceae bacterium
CGCCGTGCTTAGTGGTAATGGTACCGCTCCATCCGTTAAAATCGTCAAAATCGTCGAAATCGGTTCGTGAGGTTTCTCCCGTCTCGGGCCCCAGGTTTCCAGATTCAGTGAAGTCGCCGGGAAGATTTACCGGCACAAAGTTGATCGAATTCTCGTCAAAATCGGTGGCCCGCGCTTCCTCAATGATATCCTGGGCCAATGCCACCACTTCCTGTTCCAGTTCTCCCTCGACCTGCATCATATTGTTCCGTTGGATCATCCGGTTGGCGTTCAAAAGGATCAGCGAAAATAGGAGCATAGCCGCGATCGTTTGCATTAATTCAGAGTATCCTGCCATAGCAACTTTTAACTAGTAAATTATCTGTAATTTTACCGTGTGACGAGCGAATCCCGAAAAGGTTACTTCCTAAAGACCCTAATCTCTAATATTGGAAGTTTTTAACGGAACAACCCCGATGCGTTAGCCTTTCTCAATATCTTATACGGAAAATTACGTATAAGATTATCCGCATATTTAACTATAGTAAAAACACTTGTTTTTTAAAATTAAAAAAAATTAAGGTATCTCAGTAAAATCTACTAGAAATGAGAGGCTTTTAACAGATTTTCAGCAGGATAAGTGATGATACTAAGGAATATATGGTGGGGAGCTGGATAGTAAATCCGGTTGCCCGGGGTTTCAGGAATACTCCCGGAGCAGGAAAGTGAAAAATCAGGGATAATAAAAAAACCCGGAATGGGTTATTCCGGGTTTCTGTGCAAACAGGGTACAATGGACTTGTTATCAGATAAGTCCGTTGTCTGGAGCCGTCATATTACTCAAACGTAGTGATTCGCTTATACATGTTTTGTTTGATAAGACCGGCGGCTGCCTGCTGGGCGTAGGTTTCGCCTTGGCAGTTCAAGTTGATGTCGATGGTCCCGTTCAGGTCGACATTCAGGTCGGTGGTGTTCATGGTGTTGCCTACCAGCACCGATCCGGATATTCTGGGCGTACCCTTGCCATCGAGATTCCAGGCATTTTCAAAGATCACCAACCCGTTGAACTTGAAGTTACCGGCCACGTCCAGCGAGCCTTCATATTCCAGCTCTCCGTTGTTGCGGACGACCATAATGCCATAACCTTCATCAATGCCGCCGGTTAATTTGGCCGGTTCATCGATAAAGAAAACACCGGGATCATCTGCTGAACCCATTTCGCCCTTGTAGTTGCCGCTGATATGGGTGACGCCGTTCATATTCTCCAGGCGGGCGATCAGTTCATCGACCGGGCTGTAACTTAAATCAGAATCGATTTGGGTTGCCGGATCACCGCTTACATTTGAGGTAAAACCGTCAACTTCAGTTAAGGAACTGTTATCCTGAACCAATATTCCCGGCTTGTCGCTGCACGTTCCGCTTTCATCGGCACCGTTGATAGAGGCACTGCCGCTGATGGAAAAGTTGAACTGGTTGGTGGCGAACTGCATGGCAGCTTTGAATTTGGGCACATAATGCAGTGCTGTACGCTCATATACACTGACCACTTTGGCCTCTTCGCCGAAATACCGGGCATCGGAGGTGATGCGCAGGGTATCCACCTTGAGCAAGCTGGGGCTGCCGGTTGAGATATTCTCAACAAACAGCTGGATATCGGCACCCTCCACGGTGGCATGCCATGGGCTGTTCACGGAGTTGAATGCCTGATACCAGTCCGGATCTTTGTTGATTTCGTTCATCGCCAGCTGTATGCCGGTCTGAGCGGCATTCCTGGCGTGAGTGATGTTGGCGTATCCCGCATTGGACATGGTCATCTGTTTACCCATCTGGGCACTTCCCAGGCCCATAAATCCGAATGCGGTAATCAAACCGCTGCAAATGATAATGAGTGCGCGTCCCATACTTCCTCCTTGGATTGGTTATTTCAGGGGTTTTAAATCTGAATTAATTGTTGGTAAGATTCACCGGGGAAAACCGTTTTCTCCAGCTGGATGACAGATACCGGCCGTCGGTTCCCGGAGTGTATTTTATTTTTTCCGAGCTCTGTAGAATGACTTCTATTTCTATCTGCTTGATATTTTCGATATCGGTTCCTGTTACCGGAACAGCCATCGGGGTCGAAGCTCCATGTGCATCAAAGTATTGAAATGTAAAGCCGGTAACGCCCGAGGCGATCGTGGTCTTGTTGCCGTCGACCCACCGTTCCACTTTAAAATCATCGGGATTGGCCGTGCTGCTGACCGGGTCGGTCGAAACGATCCACTTTACCGTTTCCACCGATTCATCGGCGCTGTTGTCGATATTGCTTTTGAACCACAGTTGTGAACTGTCGGCTTTTACGATTAGGGTATCGGTGAGGCTCGTTCGGTTATACCCGATCTTCGGCAGATCGTAGGAGATCAGGTCATTGATCGTATTGAGCTCCTCCTTTTTGATCTGGCTCAGGGTGAGTTCGGAGGTATTGGTCGACAGGGTGGTCGACAGGGTCAGAATGCCGATCAAGACGATACCTCCGATAACATAGCTGCTGATAAGTCCAATATTCATAACGCTTCTCCTTCCAAATGATTAATCGGCGTAGTAATTTCGTACAAAATCGAACTGGTATTCATGGAGTTCATCCGAGCTGTTTTTCAGAAACGGGCTCGTTATCTGCACGTCTATCTTCTTAAAGGACTGCTGGGTGGTTTGGGGAACAAAATTTTCATCCACATAGTAGACCTCAACCGTAAGGGTGAAGGCGTCCTCGCCGTGCTCGGTAGAGACGGTCGTGCTCCAGCCGTCATAATCGTCAAAATCGTCAAAATCGGAGCGGTTTGCTTCGCCCGCATCAGGACCCAGGTTGCCATCGGAAGTGAAATCTCCGGGGAGGTTTACCGGCACGAAATTGATCGACTGTTCATCA
>JAWVZC010000462.1:0-2883 GCA_033722415.1 Balneolaceae bacterium
AATAACTGCGCCCGTAGCTCAACTGGATAGAGCGTCTGGCTTCGGACCAGAAGGTTAAGGGTTCGAGTCCTTTCGGGCGTACCGACCAAAGGCCGCCGGCTGGCTTCGTCCAGCGGGCGGCCTTTTTTGTTTTTGATGCCGGGAGCCGGGCGGATACCGGTTTCGCGAACGGCCTGGAAATGGCACCATTTCAAGCACATACTCCGAGCTGCCGATGAAATTACTTGTAAGTGGGTGTTTACATTTAATTCAAATAAAAGTACACTCTTACTTGAATGCATAAACGGACTATAAACCTGGGCGTCTAATCTGTTGATCTTGTTTGATATGCCAATGAGACCACGGTACAAAAATGCCCTGGATTGCGTTCTCGTCGGTTTTTGCTCTGGCTCAGACCCCCGTTAAAGGTTATTAACAATCAAATGTAGCTCTGCTGCGGTTATGCCTGTCAGCCGGCTCCATCGTTCGATACGTTGCGATGCCCGGCATTTTCATGAACCCAAAAACAGAAGGTGTACTATGATCAATCAAATATGTACAAGGATACTGGTATGGGGAATAGGCTTATTGATCGTTTCAGGGTGTGAGGTTCCATCCACGACGTTCAGTCATCAAAATGAAAGCCCTTCGTTAGTAGACAGCCGATCACCGGGTAATCAAAACGGTACGGTGGCCAAACCGTTTAAAGCGGACTTCTTTACATCGGGCGGTATCCAGCCCGGGCCCGAGAGCGTTGCGAAATGCGGCCTCCCACCTATATTTTTCAACGTCCAGGAGGGGTACGGGGAGGCAACCCATCTCGGCCGTTTCAGCATCCGGATTACGTTTTGTGTAGACATAACCGACTTGCTGGATGACGGAAAACTGACCGAAGGCGAGTCGCTGCCCTATTTCTCAAATGAAAATACCGAGGGATTCATGGATTCCGCCAACGGCGACAGGGTATTTATAACGATTGAGGAAGGAACGATTCTTCCGACTTCCGTACCGGGTTTCGTATTTGAATTCAAGGATCCGTTCGAATTCACGGGAGGAACCGGGCGATTTGAGGGTGTATCCGGTATGGGAACCACCAACAGCCTGGTGATGCTGGAACCGGAGGAGCGAACGGATCACATGTGGAGTGGCTCGCTCACATTTCCCAAGGGCAGATAACGCCGTTACGGAACTCCCATCAAACAAGGCAGAATAACCGTCAGCCGGGGATGCCAGAGGTAACCCCGGTTTTCTTTATGTCTTGTTTTTTTGAACCGACTCTATCAATAGGACTTCCAAATAAATACGCAACCGGGACCAGCAAAAGAACTCGCAACCGAGCCGCCGGTAGCCCGTCCCGGTCGAGACCAATGGATTGCCTACGCATTCCGGATATTTGGATACCGGATACCCGCCTAAAAAAATAGCGCCCGGAATGCGGTGAAACAGGACGACGGTCAGCAGCGTGAGGAAGTTGACGGAAAATTGCGGATGAGATCCCTCGGCTACGGGCGGCACGCCGCCCTTTGCTCGGAATGACACGATCAGAGTCCTGTTCAGGGAGCTTACCTGGATCAGCTGCTCATGCCCGGTTCGTACCCTTCCGGGGCAGAGAGTACAATGCGCTGCGAAACATATATCCGCTGGGGTACCCTGCAGCGGCCGATCTCCAACCCTGTCATCCCGCAGGCGAACGGATGCCAAGCCTGCGGCGTTCTCCCGACGTGAAGGTACCACTTTGTCGCTGACGGGAGAGCGCCTCGTCCCGATAGCGAGTGAATTCATTCGCTCGCTGTCTCCGCATCGACCGATTACTACACCCGGCTTCCCCGTAAAATCCAATCGCCTGACATTAACGAAGAGGAACGAATAAACGGGCGAATTCCTGTTTGAGCCCGGTTCATCGGTTGGGAGTAACGACCGCCGGGATCGGAGCGTACAACTGCCTGTGAAAGGTACTAACGCAATAAACAGTTGAGTTTTTCCCCGCAAACCCCTAGATACGGTAACAACGGGAGTCACGGACATGGCAGTGCTTTGCAGGAAATGGGTCGATACCCATTCGGTTCGGTGCAGGGCCCGGCCGTGACCAGACGATGGCATAGTCACGGGATTGTGGCTCTCCGAAAACCGTGGAGGTGGCGGAAAGGGAACCCCCTCCACCACTCTATAACCAACAGGGATCGTTATGGATACGACTACGCACCACACCTCTTCTTCTGATTCTATTGCCAACGACAACGGCAACGGCAACCGGATCAACCGGGCCAGGCTGTTCTGGGGCATGTGCCTGGCGCTGCTGCCTACCGCCTTTTCGTTCGTGCTGGTCAGCAACATCCTGAACCAGCTGAAAACGGATTTCATCCTGACCAACGCGCAGGTCGGCTATATCGGGGGCGCCGCGCTCTGGGGGATGGCCGTCTCGCTGCTGACCCTCGGCCCGTTTCTCGAGAAGATCGGTTTCCGCAAGGCGGCGATCAGCGCCTTCGTCTGCCACCTGGCCGGGGTCACCCTCTTCCTGGCGGGCGCACCGTTCGCCGGCGATCCTTCGGCCTTCTGGATCCTGTTCATGGGCGCGATCGGGTTCGGCGCGGGCAACGGACTGATCGAGGTGGCCGGCAACCCGCTGGTGGCGGCCCTCTACCCCGACAACAAGACCACGAAGCTGAATCACTTCCACGCCTTCTTCCCGGGAGGGATGGTGCTCGGGGGACTGCTCGGCTGGGCGATGACGCAGATCGGTACGGTCGGGCCCGTCATCATCGGCGATTGGACCTGGCAGATCGCGATCGTCTACATCCCGATTGTCGCCTACGGCGCGATGATCCTTAGGGAACGTTTTCCCAAGACGGAGACGCAGCAGGCCGGAATCCCGGTCGGAGAGATGGTGCGCTACACGCTGACCCA
>JAWVZC010000463.1:0-2876 GCA_033722415.1 Balneolaceae bacterium
ACCGGCTTCACCAGGTAGTCCACAAAGTCGGTTTGTTTGGCACGTTCGTAATTATACCGGTCGGAATTGCCCGACAGGTAGATCACCGACACGTCCGATATCTCCCTGATCTGTTCCATCGCCTCAATACCATCCATATCATCCTTTAAAATGATATCCATAAGGATGAGGTCGGGTTGCACATCCTTCACCATCTGTACGGCTTCCCGGCCGCTGCCGGTTTTACCCGCGACGCGATATCCCAGTTTCTCTATCAGCCGTTCTTCGACCAGCGAGAGCAGCATGTCATCTTCAACGATCAGTATCTTTTTAGCTTTGTTGTCGCTTCCGTTTTTCATTGCGGCCACCTGTCCTCTGTAGTTGTTATTTTTAGAGCCACGTAATTTTACGTCCATTAAATTTTCTTAACAATAAAGTATTAAAATTTTTTAATGTTGCAAAGTTAAATAATCCCCCATTATGTAGTACCGTCAGATCCGTTTACGAGAGACGGCCTACCGCCAACATGAATAAAATCAGGGAGATACAATGGATTCTTATTACATCAGCTGGTGGAACATGGAAAATTTGTTTGATACCGAGAACTCGTCCTGGCGTCCCGCATATCTTCAGCAGCGCCTGGAAAACGAACTGGCCGGATGGTCTCAGGAGGTGCTCGATCAGAAGCTTACCCAGCTTGCCCGTATCATAATGAAGATGAACATGGGCCAGGGACCCGACCTGATCGGGGTCTGCGAGGTGGAAAACGAGGTGGTGCTGGACCAGCTGGTGGCGAAGCTGGATCCCCTGGGCCGCAATTACGGAGCAGCTCATCACGATACCAGTGACAACCGCGGCATCGATATCGCCTTTATTTACGATATGGACCTTTTTACGCTGGAGCACCAGTATCACTATGTCGTGCTGAAACGAAGTGCCACCCGCGATATCTTCCAGATCAACATGAAAACCGGGCATGGTCACGACCTGATCGTTATCGGCAATCACTGGCCCTCCCGCAGTGGCGGGAAGTACCCCTCCGAACCGTTCCGGATTATTGCCGCTGAAACCCTGGCCTACTGGATGGAGCGGATCCAGTCGATCCGCGGCTCCGACATACCGGTTGTGGTGATGGGCGATTTCAACGACGAGTGTTTCAACCGCTCGATCATGGAGTATGCCCTCGGAACCAATTCCGTGCAGAAGGTGATCAATTCACGCAGCCCGCGCCTCTACAACCTGATGTGGCCACTGGACGGGGACGGACAGGGAACGTTTTATTATAATAATTTTCCCCACGTGCTGGACCAGTTTATGGTATCCAAGGGATTTTTCCTGAGCGATACCCCTCTTCGGCTCGGCAAGTTCCCTGAGGGAGAAAGTGCGAAAATTGAACTGTTTGACGAGATGATCAGCAGTGGCGATTACCGCGACCCGATACGGTTCGGGCGACCCGCCGGCGGTGAATTCAATCCCGAGACCGGATACAGCGACCACTATCCCATCTCCATGCGGCTGGTGGAGGAACGGTAGGTGCTGTAAACCGTCACGTCACAAGAATTACTCTGGTGACTTTCACCAGAACGTCATCGAATCCGATGAAAATTCTGCCCCAGCCCGGTTGGGACTGCGGTATGCCTCCCGCTTCCTCATCCTGAGTCCCTGTGCCAAGGTCTTTCAGGATCTTGCGGGTACATTGAACGCTGATTGCATCCACCGGCAACATCAACGTTCCGTACCCCTGCGAGATCCCGGGTCGGGGCCCGGGATGACACCGTCGGGGAGGGACGGCTGCCCTGTTACATGGACGGGTAGTTGAATGTTCGGCTCCACGTGCTATGGTTACCGCTTCAGGACAGCCTTCACAGGCTGATTCACACTGGCAGTCTCATTCACTGTCTCATTGCGCTGGCAAGGCCTCGCATTTCGACTGCTCCTTCGCCGTTATCCTGAATGTTTTTCGGGATCTTGCGGGGAAGTGGACCGATGATAAAGGCAGAGGCCGTATCAATGCCTGCCATCCCTCCGAAAACTCCGACCGCTAGTATGTCGGCGGAGAATATTGGATAGTAAAGATCGGTAGTGACAATGAACCTCTGAACACGTATTGTAAATTAAGTACATCGTTTTGCCAAACCCGATCAAATCAATGTCAACTACAATAACCATCATCATGCAGGAAATATCCGAACAACACCTACGCAAACTGAAATCAAGCATTACCATTGACAAATCCCTGGGAGATCTCATCCAGGACAGCCTTGAAGTCGGGGTAAAACCAACAGATAATCTGCTGAAAGCGAAAGCGGCTCGTGAAGACTGCCAGACGTTCAGATTTGATATCAAATTGTTTAAAGTGAGCGGCAGCATTTGTAAAAATGGAGATCTGGATTTCAAGGGGTCGGTTTTCGGAGTCGAAATCGCCCACACCACCGCCGATCTTTCCGAAGGACAGTTTTGCCAAAATCCGAAAGTCGGGAAACTGGTGGGCATCAAATACTGCTTTTCATTCAAAAACAACTGTTTATACACCAGCGGACAGATCGACGGCTGGTTTGAAAAGCGTACCAGCTGGAATGAGAAGATTCTCTGTTTTTGAAACCGGGTCGATATACCTTTCCCAAAAGTCCGTTCCGTACACCCAATGCTCATAGAAAAAATCCCCGGCTTTCGTTGCCGGGGATTTTCAAAGCCAACGTAATGGTATGGAGCAAGGCTCCCTGTAGATGATATATAGTTTGACGAGCTACTTGCCAAACGGTTACATTGGTTATCCCGGAAAAGTGCCAGGCAGTATTGTGCACGGTGAAAGGCGTCCCGATATCTCATGAAAAGTGATTTATGCAGTATCCGGATGCCCATATGGCAGGACAGTCCGTTTTCGCGGGTATGGTTCC
>JAWVZC010000464.1:0-2875 GCA_033722415.1 Balneolaceae bacterium
ACGCTTAACTACCGGATCTCCTACCCCGATGCCAATCCCTCTGACAGCTACCCGGTGGTAATATTTCTTCACGGGGCGGGTGAACGAGGCAGCGATAACCGGGCACAGCTAAAATGGGGCGTGCAGAACTTTGTGACCGATAAAGCCCTTGCCCTCTACGAACCGATCGTGATTGCTCCGCAATGTCCCAGTTCCAAAAGCTGGGCCAACTATGAACGGGACGAGCAGAACGGGCAGATCACGGGTCTTGCCGACACGCCATCCCGCCCGCTTGAGATGACGATGGAAGTGCTCGAACAGGTACTTGCCAACAGTAACGCCGATCCCGATCGCGTTTACATCACCGGCTTGTCAATGGGGGGCTACGGAACCTGGGATGCACTCGCCCGCTGGCCCGAAACGTTCGCAGCCGGGGCCCCGGTTTGCGGCGGTGGAGATCCGGGCAGTGTTAAAAATATGGCAGATATCCCGATTTGGGCATTTCACGGGGCCGAAGATGCCGTAGTGCCTCCTGAGCGCTCCCGGGAGATGATCGATGCCCTGCACCAGATTGGTGCCCGGCCCGGGTATACCGAATACCCGGAAGTAGGGCATTTCTCATGGGTGCATGCCTACTCCGACCCGCTTTTCATGAACTGGCTCTTTGATCAGGAGAAAGAGTAATATTGGGGCTGGATGACACCTGCAATCTTGAAGAAGTAAAACTCGGCAAGAGCTGTTTCCCCGCTGTCGAATTTGGGATTTTAACGAGAAACAGACGGTTTACATCTGAATTATGCCTGGTTGCTGCGCTCCGTGCCCTCTTTAGCTTTATTTGGCCTGTGGTGCCAAAGTAACGCAGAGTGTCAGACGGGCTACCGCAGCAGAGCTTAGGGAAGCAGGCAATCATTGAACGTAGTCAGCCAGCCCGGAATACTGCGGATAGTTATCGGTTTTGAAACTGTGCTATCATACATACGGTAATGTCTGTCACTGTGTAACCTTACTTTCTTCTCATCGGCAGTATGCCCAAGGCCTTCGAAACAAGGTCTCCGAAAGTACCTCTGCCGGATGTTACCGTTTCGCCTTTCCAGGGAACAAATCACACTGTGGAAAATCCGGGATCATGACCAGTTTGCCGGGCTTGGAGATGCAGGAATCGCATCGCAGTCACCATTCGGCTGAACATTATCGGTTGGTTTCCATGCCGTAAAAGCGGAATATGGGAGGTGATACCGGGCAAATCAGCAGAAAATTCGTCTTTATTACTTGCTTTTCGTGATAGTCACAACATATTGTTTTTTAATGATATAAATTAGGCTGAAGATGCCTTTCCAGCGCCTGGGGCCAGGATTTTACAATTTTTTCTGTAAGGATTTCCTCTGAAATATATCTTACTTTATGAGCGTAATACGATAAAAAAATAAAATGAGGTACAGTTATGAGTTCATTGAACAAAGCTATGATCATAGGACGTTTGGGACAGGATCCCGAGGTACGGTACACGCAATCCAACACGGCCGTGGCAAACCTTTCAGTGGCTACCTCAGAGCGTTATAAAGACAGTTCGGGGGAATGGAAGGAAAATACCGAATGGCACCGGGTGGTAGCCTGGGGTCGCCTGGCCGAAATCTGCCAGGAATACCTTAAAAAGGGATCCCAGGTCTACATTGAAGGACCAATTCAAACCCGGAAGTGGGAAGACCGCGACGGGCAGACCCGGTACACGACCGAAATTAAGGCTCTGACACTGACCATGCTCGACAGCCGCTCCGATCGCGAGGGCGATACCCGCGTGGTACCTGATGCCCGGCAACAGGGCTCTCCATCCTCTCAACCGGTTGACAGCAAGGTGGAGCTAGATGAAGATTTCGACGATCTTGACGATGACCTGCCGTTTTAGGCGGTCTCAGATAGACATATGACCCGTAAAAAGGTGATGGAATCGTGGATCCGTCACCTTTTGTTTTATGGAGTTGTGTTTTTGTCAGGCAGTTGCACCGCATAGCATCAATATGTAGCTTATAGGTTCTCACTAAAAATGCATAGTGTGGATGAACCAGGTCTCACCGTCATCCCGGACTTTCGAACGAGTTCTGAAAATCGAAAGGAATGGCAGTATTGATGCTGAGTTGATCTCACCATCTTTGATGATCGCTTTTTGCCAGCTGTTGTTGCAGATAGTGGATCCGGATGACCACCAGGCTTTTCAGGTGTTGTTATACTGTAACAGCACCTCTTCCCGTCATGCGTTAATGAATGTAACAAGGTAATTGGACGAACCCGGTAGTTACGTTTTTCATCAGAGCATACTGCTCCTGCAGGAGGTCGGTGTATATCATGAACCGATTGATCCCCTGGACCTGGGGATCCAGGTAGCTATTGTGTTACTCGGGCTCGTGTTGTCTGCACTATTCTCGGGTTCGGAAGTCGCTTTTTTTTCGATCTCTACCCAGATTGATCTTTTGGACCAGAGTGAGCAGCCCGGTTCTGCCGATCAGCTGATTTTACGGATGCTGGAGAAGCCCCGGCGCCTGCTGGCAACAATCCTGATCGGCAACACGTTTGCCAACATTGTTTCCTCGGTACTGGCGGCTGTCATTACCGGAAATGTTGCGGCCTACCTGGGATATTCGGAAGTGATCGTGTATCTGGTCGAGGTGATCGTCCTGACTTTTACCATCCTGATCCTGAGTGAAATTACCCCCAAAATTATCGCAATCAATAACCCGCTCAAGGTATCCCGCCGGTTATCACGTTTCATATATGTGCTCTACTGGTTGCTCAAGCCTCTGTCGAAGGTTATCGCGGAGAGTACCATCAGCCTGGAGGAGCGCCTTCCCAAACCCCATAACCGAATGAGCACCGAAGACATCATGACCATGGCGGAAGTGAG
>JAWVZC010000465.1:0-2861 GCA_033722415.1 Balneolaceae bacterium
ACCCTGATGGTTCGGATGCCGCGGTGAGCGGTGGCAGCGGCGTATCCGGCCGTGTCGATTACAGCCCCCCCTCCGATAACGGTCACGTATGAATGGCGGTCAAGGCCCGCTTCGTTGATGGCGGCGTGGACCCGCTCCACGTGCAGCGGGTCGTTTTTAGCGGCTTCTCCGCCCGGTATAACGACCGGTTTCTTCACCAGCGTAAAGGTATCGCGGTGGGCTTCCGCATATGCTGTTATACGTTCAAACAGATCGGAGTGATGGCGGTACATCCCCTCATCCAACACAAACAGAACGTTGCGAGCAACGTCCGGTGAAGCGGACTGTATAAGGTTCGCAAACAAGTCATTCTCTTTTTGAAACAGGTGTTCGGTAAAACAAACCTGGTATCGGAAGGGAACTGAAAATTCCTGAGTAATCTTCTCAAATGTCCCGGGCATGTCCTTCGTCTATCCGTTGTTAATTAATTCGCTTGGTGATAACAATCAGGGAGTATATATAAATTCATTTGACACGAAACAAACGGTTTCCGGGATCCGATGTTGCCGATGATGGTACCGTTATGGCGGAACCTGCAGCATGGTGATTTCCGCCCCATCCTTTTCAAGTAAATTAACCGGATCGGCAGTTACAGCTCTTTCATTTCATCTCATCTGACTGTATCACATTAGAATGACCATACCAGCGGCTGAGATGAATACCGGGTAAGCTCTTTCTGCAAATTCCCGGGCCAGTACGTTTCTATTCCCTGGCTGCGGATAAGACGCTGGAATTCCCGCAACAGGTCGCTATTTGCCCGGACCGCCCGCGGTTGCACTCCCTTTTCCAGGGCAAACGTCGCGAGCATGCCGACCGATTCCCCGATGTTCCATTCCACCGGGTGAAGCCGATAGCAGCCATTAGTGATATGCGTTGCGCCGATATTCTTGTTGGCAGGTAACAGGTTATCCATACGCTTTGGCAGCAGGGCTCCCAACGGAATCTGGAACGGGAGCGATTCGAAATCGATGTAATTGTCTCCACCCGTACTTGGGTGCAGGTCGATCCGGTAATACCCCACCCCAATGCTGTTAAAAAAATCGGCTGCTTTCACTTCAGACGGATCGTTTCCGGTCACCAACGCCCGGTTTTCCCGGCCGACATGCTCCTCCAAAACCCGAAATTCGGGTATTATGCGGCTCGATTCCCTGACGTACGGGTACTTAGCCAGCCGATGTTCGCTCCCGGTTCCCATAATATCTCCCCTGAGTCGCAGTCCCGGCCAGCCCTGTCCGCCGTCGGGTCGCGGAATCTCGGTCTGCAGCCAGTAAAACAGCGAGAGGCTGAGCTGCCTGGCCCGTTCCCGGTTTCGCTGGTACTCCTGATCACTTACATCAATAAGGTTGCCGAGGAGATAATCATTCTGTGGCCAGTTTACTACTGTAATGTCACCCGGATAAAATCCATTCTCGAAATTTGCCCGATCAATAATTCTTCGATATATCCACAAGTTAAATTTATCCCCCGGCGGGGTACCATCTGGATGAAAGCCAAGTTCTCTTGGCTGCAACGTCGCCGGATTCGAATAGGTGAGGCCGAGTAGCTTTCCCGGCCATTGCGGGTCCATATCGGGAACATAATTTCGCCAGAAATCATACTCCCCGGGTTTTTCGATATAATTCTCAGTACCCGGGACATAATCCATGGCAAAACACCAGGTAAAGGCCTGCTGATTTTGTGGATCCGCCACATCGGCGGTATGCAGTTCCCCGGTTTGTGTTTTGGATTCTGCCCAGGTGGTATATTCAGTACCGGTTAACGGTAGCAGATCCCCAAGTTCCGTAGCATCCACAACGCAGGATCCCCGCAACACTCTCAGATCACCACTGTATCGATCCTCAGCCGTCAATGCCCGCACTTCATCCTTATCGACATCTGCACTGCGGATTTTGTGATTTGTTAAAAGAATTAATTGCCCGGAACTCTGGTACGGTGCGAACATCTGGCCAAGCACTGCCAGTGCCACTCTCGGTTCATGGCCGATGCGCGACACGGCACAGTTCCCGGTATTAAGAAAGTCCTGGTTTCTCGCAGCAGCGACCAGTGGATAATGATCCCGGTAAAAAGCACGAATTTCGGTTCGGAGACGCCGGTAAAGCCTGGTACACCCGTGTGTTTCAATCCACTGATGTTCATCCGGTGGTACTCCCTGTTGCGTAAGCTGTCCCCCAATCCATTCGGTTTCTTCTGTCATGATAACCGAAAGTCCGTTTCTGAGTGCAGCTAAGGCAGCCGCACAGCCGCCGAGTCCACCGCCGGCGATAAGTAAATCCGCAGAAATTTCTCTTCCGGGATGAGCAGTACCGATTCCGGGATTGATATTCCTTTCAGGGACCGGTAAAATCGAACCGGAGTCAGAAAGAGCAAGTCCCCCCATTCCCAGTAATCTGAAAAATTCAGTTCTATCCATTTGTAATTTTTTGATGAATACCAGTTACTTTGCAACTAAAATTTTTAAGGAGGGGAACAAAAAAGAGAAGGTAATCAATTTTTAGGTTCCAGATGTTGTTAAGAACCTTTGAACGTTGGTTTAACGCTCGTTTTTTGGTGATCGTTATGAATACATCACACACTTTACAATGATCCCAATGAGTAACTCACAGAAAGTTTGTGGCAACGTTACAGGGAATATGCATAAGCATGGCCTCCACACTCCTTAAGCTACATCGCAGATCTCAACGCCCTGTTTCAGTGCTATCAACTTGTCATCCCAGGTGGGAATAAATTCCTGGCCGATAAATCCCGTATAGCCCGTCTCCAGGATCGCTTTTACGATGGCCGGATAGTTGAGCTCCTGGGTCTCATCGATCTCATTGCGGCCC
>JAWVZC010000466.1:0-2852 GCA_033722415.1 Balneolaceae bacterium
CAAGCACTCGAAGACGGCAAGAATGACTAACCCGGAAGGAGGATCACCCTATGAAATCACCAGGATTTTCCGATCGATTTTCCCTTTCGAAACTATGTGCCGCACTACTCTCCCTGCTCTTTGTGGTAGTTGTCAGTTCCTGCTCTCAGAAACAGGGCACCGGCCAGGAAACGGAATTGCCGGGTGACCGGGAGATAACGACCACCATTCAGTCGCAGTTTGAGGTCGAGGAATCGGTGCCGGCAGACAGTATCGACGTAGAAACTGAAGACGGGGTGGTAACCCTGAACGGCAATATTTCCAATTTTCTTGCCAAAAAGGAGGCAAACCGGATTGCCCAGTCCACCTACGGAGTGCTTTCGGTGGTAAACAATCTGAAAATAACTGCGGACCGGCCGGACCGGGCAATAGACCGGGATGTTGATGCCGCCCTGGCCTCCGATCCCGTAACTGAAACTTGGGAGATCAATTCCGATGTGAACAATGGTGTCGTTACCCTGACCGGCCGGGTCGACTCGTGGCAGGAGAAGGATCTGGCCGCTGCTGTTGCGGGCCACGTGAAAGGGGTTAAAGAGATCGAGAACAATATCACAGTTCTGTACGATGAACATCGAAGTGACAAGGAGATCCGGGCCGAAGTAGAACAGAAACTGAAGATGAGCTCACAGGTTAATGCCGATATGGTGGAAGTGAGTGTTGAAGAAGGTGCTGTGACCCTTTCCGGGGCCATCGGCAGTGCCTATGAAAAAATGCTGGTTCAGGATCTGGCCCGGGTTGCCGGTGTGGAATCGGTAGCCGCTGACCGGCTGGAAGTACATCCGGAGTATGAAAATGCCATGTTCCGCAGTGACAATATCGACGCCCTGCCCGGCGATGAAATCAAGCAGGCGATTGAGGATGCCCTGCGTTACGACCCGCGCGTACCGGCAAACAAAATCAGTGTCCGGATCGACGATAACACCGCTGTGCTGGAAGGGTCGGTTCTGTACCTCAACGCCAAAATGGCGGCAGAAAGCGATGCACGAAATACTGCCGGAATAAACAGCGTGGAGAACAACATTACTGTAGAGCGAAAAGTGGTCGTGGAACCGCAGGTGCCCACCACCGACGAAGCCGTAAGCGAACGGCTCCGGTATGCCATTCAGCGCGACCCATATGTTGAATTTACCGAGCTGAAAGTAACCGTTGAGAAGGGAATTGCCCGCATAAGGGGCACCGTGGATTCTCAGTTTGAAAAAGATCAACTCTATCAGATTGCAGCCAATGTAAAGGGAGTTATAGCGATCGACAACAACGTGAATATTGAAAGTTGAAAACGATAGATTCAAGGAGTGATGCCTTGTCAACATACCGCTCCGGGAAATACATTTTTACAAAGCACCCGTCCTGAAACCGGGGCGGTAGTTTCATTTTTTATTCGAACCTAATCTGTAGCTTATTTGTTTGGCAGGGATTTTTTTATCAATATAACACAGTAACCCTCTGGACACCGAGCTATCATGAACCCAAAAGCCCCCTGTAATGGAAGAGAAAATACTTACTTATGAAACGGATGAGATCACCGTTACCTACGATGTGAACCGATGCATCCACGCCGCCGAATGTGTTAAAGGCTTGAAATCGGTTTTCAACCCGGACCGTCGCCCCTGGATACAGCCGGAGCATGAATCTGTCGAGAACGTTGCCGAGGTTGTGAAGCGATGTCCGACGGGAGCGTTGAAATTCAAATCGAACTCTGACGAACTGGAAGAGGAGACTCCCGCCCAGGTTAACACAATCGCGGTTTCTGCGGACGGCCCGGTCTATTTTCGCGGCAATATTGAGGTGCAGTCTGCAGATGGGGAGGTATTGCTGAAAGACACGCGGTTTGCCCTGTGCCGTTGCGGCCACTCGGGGAATAAACCTGCCTGCGACAATACTCATTCAGAAATCGATTTTGAAGCGCCTGGCCATTTCTCCCGTTCCAACCTGACCAAAGGGGCTGAGGATGATCACGAAAAACTGTTACTGAAAGTAATGGAAGATGGACCCCTGATTGTGGAGGGAAGCTACCAGATCTACTCCAATGCCACCCAGCCGGTGAGCAGTTCCAAAAACATTGCCCTTTGCCGCTGTGGTGGTTCTGGAAATAAGCCGTTCTGTGATGGCACCCATAAAGAGATAGGGTTCGAGGGATAGCGAAATATGTGCCTGCCGGTACGCCCGCAACCCTGTAATTTTTAGTTCACGCAGACATAACACTGATCATGGATAAACTTTTTCTGGCACTCGGATCGATCAATGCCGGTTTAGCCGTACTGCTGGGGGCCTTCGGGGCCCACGGTCTGAAAAGCAGGTTGAGTGCCGACCTGTTTGATATTTTCGAAACGGCGGTGCAGTATCATTTTTACCATGCGCTCGGGTTGCTGGCCGTCGGATTGCTGGCCATACACTACCCCGAATCGGGATATTTGAGGTGGTCGGGCTGGCTGATGCTTGCGGGTATCATCATATTTTCCGGCAGTCTTTACATACTCAGCATTAGCGGAATTCGCTGGCTCGGGGCCATTACCCCGATCGGGGGAACGGCTTTTATTGCAGCCTGGATATTATTGACGCTCGCCATCCTGAAAAGCAACCTCTGATTATGCAAGTTTAAGCGTTTCGTTCCGTGCAGACATTTCGAGGACCGATACCGTCGGATCCTGGGACACTGCAGAAGCAACCTGAGATCGCGTAAAATCGTAATAGTAACAGGTCCAGAAACCATGAACAGGCCGGTTAGGGTCAAAATTTGCTGCATCTCCAGTAACGCGGAGGCTGAAATGGCTGTCAATCTTGGAGCCGATGCAATCGGGCTGGTATCCCGGATG
>JAWVZC010000467.1:0-2848 GCA_033722415.1 Balneolaceae bacterium
CCTGCTGAAGAGTGTAGACCATCCCCAGGATATTTTTCGCCTGAACCAGTCCGAACTTACCTCGGTCTACGGAATCGGTGAATTTACCGCAAAACAAGTCCTGACGTTTAACCGGTGGGATGAAGTGGATGAGGTGATCGAAAAGACCGAATCATCCGACTATTCGCTTATGACGCTGGCTGACGAAACCTATCCTGCCCTGTTGAAGCAGATCTATGATCCCCCCATACTGCTATGGATACGTGGTGAAAAAGAGGTATTGAGTACCGATTCGGTGGCGATCGTCGGCACCCGCAGTGCCTCGAACTACGGGAAGGATCTGGCCGGGGAACTTTCTGAAAAGCTTGTGGAGGCGGGGCTTACCATCGTCAGCGGGCTGGCTTACGGCATCGATGCGGCAGCCCACCGCGGGGCGCTGGCAGCAGGGGGGCGTACCGTCTCGGTGCTCGGTTCCGGTATCGATACCATCTATCCTTCGAAAAATGTGCGCTTGGCTTTTGACATGGCGGAACGGGGCGGTGCCGTTATTACGGAATTCCCGCCCGGTACCAAGCCCGATGCCGGTAACTTTCCGGTTCGCAACCGTATTGTCAGTGGATTGACGCTGGGTACCGTGGTGGTGGAGTCGGGCCTGAACGGCGGCAGTATGATCACGGCACGGTCGGCCCTTGATCAGAACCGGGAGGTGTTTGTGGTACCTCATTCCATCCACTCCAAAACGGGCCTTGGTTGCAACCACCTGATTAAAACTGGGCAGGGAAAATTGATTCAAAGTGTGGATGATATACTGGAGGAGATCCAGGTGCACAGGAAAGACCGGCGCAACCCGGCGAAATCGGTGGCCGGTCACCGGTGGAAGGAGGAAGACCTGGACGAACTGGCTACGGCTATCTGTGAGCTCCTGGAGGAACAATCACCCAGGCACATCGACGAGCTCGGTGAGAAACTACGGAAACCGGTTCACCAGCTGCTCCCCAAACTGCTTGAACTGGAGATGCAGGAGTGTATTCGCCAGACGGCAGGCAAACAATTTGAGATAAAGTAAGGGCCCTGCCGCCTGTTGTGGCAAGGCAATCAGGGCTTTGAATTTTGCGGGGATCGCCAAAATACAGCCGGCAGAACAAGCCGATAAGTGAAAACTTTCCTATAATAGTACAGAGGCTGGTCATCCAAATACCGAACGAAACGATTGTTTGTTAGCAAATAGTAATTGGCATCGTTGTGAAATGGATTGTATGATTCGACGGGCAACCAGTCGTTTACCGGGGGAAAGGTTTCGCAGACCCTATTGTGGCATCGGCAGGCCGTCTGCCCCAAATCTTCTTTTATATTCGGCGGCAGAAAAGGTATTTTGATTACCCATGTTCAGAGTTGAAAATATAATTTTGTCAGATGATATCGCCACGGCTCGGTTTGCGTGTGACCTGAACCGATGCCAGGGGGCTTGCTGTGTAGTGGGAAAAGCGGGGGCACCTGTAGAGGAAGACGAACTCCCGGTACTTCGAAAGGCGTACCGGAATCTAAAAGAAAATCTGCGTCCCAAGGCGGTGGCAGCAGTGGAGAATCAGGGGCTGGTTAAAGGATCCGGAAAGGGCGGATATAAACTCAACTGTGTAGAGAGCGGGGAATGTGTCTTCGTTATCTACAATAACCGGGGTGTGGCAACATGTGCCATCCAGAACGCTTATGAAGAGGGGCGCTTTAACTGGGAAAAACCGATGAGCTGTCACCTGTTCCCGATCCGGCTGAAATCGGTGGCAGGCCTCGAATATGCCAACTACGAGTACGTGCCCAGCCTCTGCAGTGCGGCGTGTTCGCGGGGTAAACGGGAAGGGATATGGCTTTCCGATTTTTTGGAAAAGCCGCTTGTTCGAAGGTACGGTATGGAGTGGTACAGTAAGTTTCTGGAAGCTTGCAATGAAATCAGAGCTAATAATGAAACGGTTTTCGCATGATTAAGACCGGACAAAGTCAACAGATAAGTCAAAAGCAGTCGCAGCAACAGCGGCTGTCTCCTCAGCAAATCCAGTATATCAAGCTGCTGCAACTGCCCACTATTGCTCTGGAGCAGCGAATCAAGGAAGAGATGGAACTGAACCCGGTACTTGAAGAGGCCGATCCCGACGGGCTGGAGAACGAAGAGCGGTTGGAATCACCCGAGGACTGGGAAGAGCAGAAAGAGAAGAGTGATGAACTTGATCCCGTCGACAAAAATGAAGAGGTGGACTGGGAAGAGTTTATGCACAACACCGAATATGAGGGAGAAAATTATGGCGGTTACTCGGGATCGTCCGGCAATGAAGAGTGGCGTGATCTGCCGAATCCCTACCATGAATCGCTCCTGGAGGAGCTGGAACAGCAGGTGGGGCTGCTTGACCTTGATGATACCGAAATGCTGATTGCCGACCAGATCCTGGGATCTCTGGACGGGGACGGCTATTTCCGGCGCGACCTGGAAGCCGTGGTCGACAACATCGCATTCAACGAGGGGGTCTTGACGAGCGAGGAGCAGGTGGAAGAGGTACGAAAACAGATCCAGCGGCTCGATCCGCCCGGTATCGCCTCTACCGACCTTCGCGACTGCCTGCTTGTCCAACTCGAAATGATGGAGACCGATTCCGAGGCACGGAACCTGGCGATAAAAATGTTGACCGACCATTGGGAATCGTTTGAAAAAAAACATTTCAGCAAGCTGAAAAAGAAGCTGAATATCGGGAATGAAAAACTCAAGCAGGCATTTGACTGTATCAAGGGCCTGGATCCGAAACCGGGCGGGGGCGGTACCGAAGTAGATGACACCCGGAATTATATCGAACCCGACTTTGAGGTACGATATCAGCCCGCCACC
>JAWVZC010000468.1:0-2844 GCA_033722415.1 Balneolaceae bacterium
GATTACTTATCATATCAAATACAAACATGTACTCTGTGCCTTCTATGAGAGCTTTGTAATGAAAAAAATTAGTTAAAACCTGAATTTATTTTTTAAAATTCAAACAATGAAAATCATTAACGTAGCCAGCGCCCGCCCCAACTTCATGAAGGTGGCACCGCTGCTCGAAGAATTTAAAAACCACGACGATATTGACGCACAGCTGCTGCACACCGGCCAGCACTACGACTACGAGATGTCCAAAATATTTTTTGACGAGCTGGGCATTCCCGCTCCCGATCACCACCTGGGCGTAGGAAGCGGCAGCCACGCCCAGCAAACAGCGAAAGTGATGACTGCGTTTGAGAAAGTCCTGGAAGAAGAACAGCCCGACTGGGTGGTTGTGGTGGGCGATGTGAATCCCACTATGGCATGTACCATTGTGGCCAACAAGATGGGGATCAACGTAGCCCACGTGGAAGCTGGCTTGCGCAGCTACGACCGCAGCATGCCCGAGGAGATCAACCGCGTGCTTACGGACAGTATCGCCGACCTGCTGCTGACGCCCTCCATTGACGGCAACATGAACCTGGTCAAGGAGGGCATCCCGGAAGAGAAAATTCGTTTTGTCGGCAACATTATGATCGATACACTCTACACCATGCGGGAGCGGTCCGGGGAATCGACCATTTTGGATGACCTGGGTATTGAAAGGGGTGGATATGTACTGGTTACCCTTCACCGTCCATCCAATGTGGATCAAAAGGAGACGTTAGGAAATTTCGTAGAAATCCTGGAGACGACTGCTAAAAATATCCCGATGGTATGGCCGGTGCATCCCCGCTCCCGGAACAGGGCGGAGGAGTTCGGCCTCTGGGATCGCATGGAAAATATCGATAATTTACACCTTCTGGAGCCGGTCGGCTACCTGGACAATGTAAACCTGATGAACAACGCGCGCATGGTCCTGACCGACTCCGGTGGCATCCAGGAGGAAACAACGGCCCTGGGTGTGCCCTGCCTTACGGCCCGCGAAAACACTGAGCGCCCTATCACGATCACCGAGGGCACCAACACGATGGTCGGTACTGATAAAGAGAAGATCCTGAAACATATCAGCAACCACCTGCAAAACGGGGTTGCAGGTTCCAAGGACCTTCCTAAACCGCTGTACTGAGATGGCCACACCGCCCAACGCATCGTGAATGCGATAGTGAACTACGGGTAACAATTGTCTCCCTCGCCCCCGGTAGTGGAAGCTCCGCGTAATGGGAGGGATGTATGTAACCCATCGCCAACAACGTCGCGTCATTCTGCCTGTCCCGCCTGGTGCCAGGGAGCGTAGCATTGCCGAATGATGTTTCCTCATCAACGTCGCGTCATCCTGCCTGCCCCGACCACCGTCGGGGAGTGGAGCGTAGCCGAAGGATCTCCCAGAATATGGCAACTTTTGCGCGAAGGATAACCCCCCCCCGCCCGTGAGCAGCCGGGCAAGGGAGATTCTTCGACTGCGTACAACTGCGCCAGGGCTTCGTTGTACTCCGCTCAGAATGACACGTCGTTGTTTATTTGTTAAGCTAACGCGTTTAGCGGTAAGATTAGATGGCAACAACCCAGGCAATGCCCTCTGCGTCATCCCGGACCCCGATCCGGGATCTCGCGGTGGTATTGACCGTTGATTTGCTTCGAGCTGAGCTCAACGGCAGCGGCCTTGCGAGATCCTGAAATACGTTCAGGATGACATACAGGCTACTTTTTAACCGCTAAACGCGTTAAACTATTTATTGTAGAAGGAACAAGGAAGGGGCCACGAAAAGGCAACTAGTCAGAGAACGGATGAGATTCCTCCACTTCGTCCCGCAATCCTTCGGGACTCCGGTCGGAATGACGCCGGTATTTGATAAGTTGAGTATCAAACCAAACCGGGGTGTCATGATTCCTGTAGCATGCTATCGACAATCACAGTTCATCCGGTAATCAGTATAATCACAGTTCACAACCAGGGGGCAGGCAGAGTGAACAACGCGTCTCCTTCCCTGCGTAGTAGGGAAGGAACAAGGATGGGTCATCAAAATGGCTGCAACGCCATGATCAAAGATGGCCACAATCTACGATGTACAAATAACAGTGTTATTCCTATATTCGACCTGCTAAATTTACCATATAATCAAAAACCAGTAATAAATAACAAAAAAGATGCTGCACGAGCTGCTGCAAAAGATAGAACGGAAAGATTTCACTATAGGCATCATCGGCCTCGGCTACGTAGGCCTGCCCCTGATGTGGACGTTCCACAAAAACGGCATGCCAGTGATGGGGTTCGATATCGACCAGGATAAGATAGACTGCCTTAAAGAAGGGCGTCCCTACATCAAGCATTTGGGCAGCGACATGATGCAGACGCTGGCCGGCAGCGATCGGGCCGATGCCACCGCCGATTTTGACCGCCTGCCGGAGGCCGACGCGCTGCTGCTCTGCGTGCCCACCCCGCTGGACGATCACCGCGAGCCGGATATGGAGTACGTGGAGAAAACGTCGCTCACTGTCGGGGACCATCTCCGGGAGGGGCAACTGGTGATCCT
The DNA here is from genome assembly GCA_033722415.1 of Balneolaceae bacterium. Lineage (GTDB taxonomy): Bacteria > Bacteroidota > Rhodothermia > Balneolales > Balneolaceae > JAMQKA01. Next base: position 2,562 of record JAWVZC010000468.1, read on the forward strand.
GGAGTCAACCACCTACCCGGGTACCACCGAAGAGCTGATTATTCCCATCCTTGAGTCAAAGTCCGGGTTGACCGCCGGCGAAGACTTTTATGTGGCCTACAGCCCGGATGGAAAACGAATCGCCAGCGCCGGCGGGGACAGAACAGTGAGAATCTGGGATGCGGGGACCGGTGACGAGTTGCTCGCTCTGATCCACCCGGCTGATGTCGGCCGGGTGCTGCCTGGCGATGGTTCGGCGCCAAGCGGTTTCATCAGCCGCTCGCTTGATTTCGCTTTGACAGGC
>JAWVZC010000469.1:0-2838 GCA_033722415.1 Balneolaceae bacterium
GGCTCAGCCAGCAGACCCCCCAGCGGCCGGCCCTTTCGGTGGATATCATGCCGGAATATGTACTGCCCCATATTGCCAACGGGCAAACCACCCTCTTTTTTGTCATCGACTGCATGCGCTACGACCAGTGGCTGGTGTTTGAAAGCCTGCTGACCGATTATTTCAGCATCGATACCGACTTCTACTACTCGATTTTGCCGACTGCCACCCCCTACTCGCGAAATGCCATCTTTTCGGGGCTCTTTCCGCTGGAGATCGAAGAGATCTACCCGGAATTGTGGGAACAGGGCGACAACGAATCGTCACTCAACCAGTATGAAAAAGAACTGCTGGAGCGGCAACTCGGGCGCGAGCACATGAACATGAATTTCAAGTACGAGAAGATCCTCAACGCCGAAGAGGGCCAGAAAATCGCCGACCGCATCCACAACTACACGCAGTCACCGCTCAGCACATTTGTCTACAATTTTGTGGATACCCTGGTACACTCGCGGTCGGACTCTGAAGTGCTCAAGGAGATCGCCCCCGACGTGCCGGCCTTCCGTTCGCTTACCCGTACCTGGTTCCAGCACTCATCCCTGCTGCGCATTCTGAAAGATCTGGCCGATGAGGAGGTGGTGATCATCATTACCAGCGATCACGGGGCCGTACGGGCACTGCGCGATACCAAGGTATTTGGAGACAAGGATACCTCCACCAACCTGCGTTACAAGTACGGCCGAAACCTGAAGGCCGAAGAGAGCGCAGCCCTGTTTATTGATGAACCCAACTCCTACAAGCTGCCAAGTCCCAGCCTGGTTAACAATTACATCATTGCCAAGGAAGACTACTATTTCGTCTATCCAACCAATTACCACCGCTACCAGAACCGCTACCGGGATACCTTCCTGCACGGCGGAGCCAGCATGGAGGAGATGATCCTGCCGATCGCGACGCTCAGACCGCGCTCCCTACTGTAACAAGAAACAAGCCAGGAGTGACCGGAGATGAGCAGGAAAGAAGTGATAACCGATTCGGAGACGGAAACCCGGCACCTTGGGCGATCATTCGCCGGCCAGCTGGAACCCGGCGACGTCGTATGCCTGAAGGGTCCCCTGGGAGCGGGCAAAACACAGTTTGTGAAGGGACTGGCAAGTTATTACGGAATCGATCCCACCGAGGTGCTCTCCCCCACCTTCACGCTGATCCACGAGTACGAGGGCAGCCTGCCGGTGTACCACTTCGACTGCTACCGGATGGAAGATCCCGTAGAAGCCCTTGAAATTGGCGCCGAAGAATATTTTTATGGGGAGGGCGTTTCGATAATCGAATGGCCTGAGCATATTCTCCCATTTATCCCGGAACATGCCCGCTGGATCGAGATCAAATCCCTCGGTCCAAAAAAACGTAAATTTATATTTGGCAAGGAAAACAGATAATTGGCTATATTTAGGCTCTTATGGGAGCAAATCAACGACTGTCATATCGCCTTGACCGCCTCCCGGTGATCATGCCGTTTCACCGGAGAGCCAGGAACAACATCCAGCTGGGGGATCTTGTGTACTACGGTCCCTGCCCGGAATTTTACGGGATCGGGGAAGTGGTGCGCTGCATGGACGGGCTGGCGGTGGTCGACTTCCGGGGTACCGGGCTGCTCAACATCCAGAAGGATGCGCTCTCGATGAAATACCTCATTCCCATCCACAAGCTGAACCTCGGGCATATCCTCAAAAGCACCTGATGGGGTACGTTCCAAGCTTCAATTTTTTAAAATTCCCACCACTAGCCCGGATATCTCACCAAGAAGTTTGTTCCTCAGCAAGGCGTAGGTCAAATGACCGCGCAGATGTACGTGGGCATGTTGAGCAGGTTATTTGTCCTGCATTGCAGCTGAAGGGTATAACGACCCTGCATTTAAGCGACGAGCCTGGGATTTAAAATTAACGCCCCGAACCGCCTCCGAGTCCGCGTTGATGCGCGTGATATTGTTCATGGCCTCCTCCGAGGCTTACATTATGTTTTCACCAATAACTTTTCCAAGGAGGAAAAACCATGAACGTATATACCGGTATCCATTCATATTACTGCGGAATTGATCTACACGCAAGGTTTATGTACGTCTGTATCCTGGACAGCGAAGGAAACGTTGTCTATCACAAGAACCTGCCGTGTACGCCTGATCGGTTCGTGCTAGCCATAGAACCTTTTCGTGAGGACATTGTCGTCGGTGTGGAATGTATTTTCTGCTGGTACTGGCTGGCGGATCTGTGTGAAGCCGAAGGCATTGACTTTATTTTAGGCCATGCCCTGTATATGAAGGCGATTCACGGAGTGAAGACCAAGAACGACCGCATCGATTCGCTAAAGATCGCCCGGCTGATGCGAGGCGGGAACTTCCCGGTGGCTTATGTGTATCCGCCCCAGATGCGGGCGACCCGGGATTTGATGCGTCGAAGAAATCACTTTGTGCGAAAACGGGCGGAACTACTGGGCCATATCCAGAATACAACGAGTCAGTATAATCTACCTGCGTTAGGTACACTGTCTCGGCCTCATCATCGCCGGGATAAAGATATTGTGGGGCATTTTCCCGATCCCGTGGTTCAACTAATCGTGGAAACGGATCTGGAATTGATCGACCACTACGATCCGATCATCAAACGATTGGACACCCAGATTCTGTCTTTGGCCAAGGGTCACGATCCTACAAGCCTGCATCTTTTAAAAAGCATCAAAGGAGTCGGGGATGTGCTGGCTTTGACGATGCTTTACGAAATTCACGACATAAACCGGTTTCCCTCTCGTGGGGAATTTTGTTCGTATGCCCGGCTGGTCAAAGGACAGAAGTCGTCCATTGGA
>JAWVZC010000470.1:0-2822 GCA_033722415.1 Balneolaceae bacterium
ACCGGCGGTGTAGGTAATGTCCAGCGAGTCGGCCAGCGATTTCATATCCGGCCACCAGATATCGTAGACAAAGTCGGCCTGTGTGATGTCGTATTCGGTGGTCACCGGTTCCATTTTTTCATTATAAACGGGTTCAGGAAAATCATCCAGAAAGATGGTCGAAAGGCTGCCCACTTCATACGGTACGCCCGGCAGCGTGCCCAACAGGTTGGAAAACAGCAGGCCCCGAAACCGTCGCTGGTTGAACATGTAGGAGTTGTAAACATAGACACTACCCCGGCCCACGTCGTTGCGAACCATCACCGGGTATCTGCCCGCATTCACGGCGGTGGCGATTACGGAGACCTCATTTTTAAAAACGGACCCTGACAGTCCAAGATGGGGGCTTTCGGTGTGCAGCGTATCAGCCGGGCCCTGGAAGTCAGGGAAGACCTCCTGCCTGAAATGGAATCCACTGGCCGTGGTGTCACCCTCAAATACGGCATCCGGCCTGATTCCCTGCAGGAACATCAGCTTTTCATCCCACACCGGCCGCGGGATGATCAGGCTGTTCCCCTCATTCACAAAACGAATCAACTGTTCAACTTCCAGCGAATCCAACTGTTGCAGAATTCCCGTGGCAAGCATAACGGTTTGTGCCGAAAGCGGTATTTCCAGCGTGCTGTCTTGTGCCAGATCCTGCGTTTTATAGCGGATTTTGGCATACTCCAGCGCTTGTGCGGACTGTTGCACGATCTCAGTGCTGGCCGTATCACGACGATGCGAAAGCAGGTATACCAGCGGAGGAGAATCTGCCGTAGATATACGCTGGGTAAAAAGACTGCATTCCGCAGGCTTTCTGTCACAGCTGCTCCAGAGAGCACTGAATATGACCAGAAATAGAACCCCGGCTAACCGCCTTCTACTCTTCCAGAAGCGGCCAGGGTTTGTCTGTATAGACTTCATGCAGTGTTTGATCTATGGCCGATGGGCCGGTTTCGTAAACCAGTTCATAAATTATGGTGTCGGCGGTTTCGTGAAATTTGTGTAGTACCCTGTCTTCTTTCTCCTCGTATTCGGTAAGCCAGCGGTTCAGTCGCTGCATGGTTGATTCCAGGTTGATAATGTTGCTGGACTGGAAGTCGTAGGGGGGGTTGGCTACGAATACAAACACGCTCGGACTGGGTCGATACTGGAACTGAACTTCATCAAGCGGGATATCAGCTTTTTTCGCCTGCTTCAATTTCTGGTAGAAAAGGGAATCATACCGGGCAAAATTGTTCAGGAAAAAGGTGTAATCCAGGAAATTATTTCGATTCTGCGACATCGTCTGCATCACCGTCGGTGCCACAATGGTATAGCTGTAGGGCACTCTGTCTTCCGCAATCCGGTAATAAGCATCGAAAAACCCGTCCGGAACGGTACGCTGATACTGCGTTTCCTGTGTCATATGGAGCTGCGAAAAACCGAAGCCGACAGCGGCGACCAGCACTAGCGCCAGGGCCATTCGCTTGCGGACAAGCTCACCGGGGTCCAAAATATAGACGAGAAAACGGAGGATATTGAGCAGCACCAGCCCGAAGAGCATTGCGCAGAATACCGGGAACAGGTAGTAGAGCTGCCGGTCATCAATCCATGCCGGGTGAAATTCCGTTTCGGGCAGGTAGATGGGCCCAAGCAGTAAAAAGAGCACGACCAGGCCCCATTCTCTGGCAAACCAAGTGCCGTTGCGCACCACAGCTGCCAGGTACCCGAGGGCGGTGAGGCCTCCCCCCACCAGGTACCCGGTATACAACTGACGGTGGCGGGCTAAATATTCACTGAAAGCATCATAAACCTGTGGATTGAACAGCTGCCAGAGCAGAAACTCCTCGTAATCCAGACCGTAAAACAGCACCAGCCCGCTGTAACAGCCGAAAACGACGATTGCAGCCGCCAGTGCTACCAAAAGCCGGTAGATCCGTTTTCTTCCCTTGTCCTGGTACAACGAGTAGCATCCGATAACAATGATGAATGGCAACAGGAGGTTCAGGAAGATGAAGATGTCGACGATAGCGGTTCCGATGAAACCGAAGTAAAATAATTTCCGGTACAACGCGGCTTCGAAATAGCGAGAGAAACCATAAATGCCTGGCACGGCCAGTGACAGGGCCAGATTGATCTTGTTCTGCTGGATGATATGCACCAGTGAGCTTTCCATCACCAGCATGGGAGCTATGGCATAGGCCAGCATACCGCCTAGAGCCGCATAGTGCGCCAGTGTCTCTTCGTACTCCGCGACTACGGCTTTCCGGATCATCCAGTAGATCGTTATCGACACCGGGACCACCACGAGAGCCTCCGCGAAGTGGATGATCAGTTCCGGCTTTACCTGTGAAATGTGCTCAAAAAAACTGATTACCGCGTAAAAGCCCGGTGGCTCGGGGATATCGGCAAACAGCTGCTGCAGGCGGATATTCTTGACCTTCTGCAGAGCAAAAAACCAGTTGCTGTTGGGCGGGACCGGACTGAGTAACACCGGGTAGAGGCGAACGGCACTGCCCACTGCGGCTACCAAAAGCACCGAATATTTCCACCGGTTGTCGGTATTCGGCATACTCATCAGTCGGGGAGCCTGGATCGGGTTATCCTCCCTGTTTTCACTGGTCAGTATCAGTTTGATCTTCTCGATAAGCCGGAGTTGCCAGATCAGCAACTTGTTGCCGGTCGACCGGTGCCGGGACTCCCCCTCGTCATTTTCCAGTTCCAGCCGGCCCAGGGACCGTCGGTTATTCAGCAGCGACATCACGAATACGGTGGAAGCGAGCAGTATCAGTATCCCGAAAAAATCATACAGATTTGCC
>JAWVZC010000471.1:0-2725 GCA_033722415.1 Balneolaceae bacterium
ACCGGGCATTTTGAGAAATGCAGGCTGGTAACGTGTGAAGGGGCACCCGAATAAGGATTCGAATTAATTATACTTTAATTTGTAGAGAACCGTTTTATGGTTAATTTTACCTGTATTATCAAAACAACCACTGATCACTGATATAAGCGTGCGACTCCTGAAAAAATACCTTGGGCTGTTTCTGCTTGTCCTTACGAGCCTGGGGATGACTCTGTCCACGCTGCACTCCCACCATGATTTTCAGTGGCACAAGACTGAGCAGGTTGCGGATACCGGCACCTCCATTTCGAGCGATGGCACCGCGTGTCCCATTTGCGGATACCTTTTCAAGGTGGATCTGCCGCTTGACGGCAATAATGTTTCGGTCTTTTTCCAGGGACGTGATATAACCACAAATCTCACCTATTCCTTTAGCCTCGGTTTCGAGATTACAACCCCGGGACGCTCACCTCCCTTTTTGGTATAGTCAATCCGCTTTATCCCTTGGTACCCGGAATGCCAGCAATGGTCGTTTCCCGGGGCCTCCTGTACGATAACTATACCACGTTTAAACTTTAAATCCCGGTAATATGAAATCTGTCACAACGATTTTCCACACCATTATTTTGTTAACAGTTGCTTCACTCCTCGCAATGCTTACCGCCTGCAGCAACCCCGCGGGGTCGGATGAGGATCACGAGGAACATACCGAACCGTTCGGGCTGGAGCTGGTCCTGAACGGGCAGACCATGATCGAATATTTTGAGGGAGAGATCTCCGGCCAGATCCAGGTTACGGAAGGGGAAGAAACAGCGTTGATCTCCGTCCATTTCCTGAATGATGAACGCGAAGAGATCCACGCCGAGGACCTGGATGACGAGTACCGGCTGGAATGGACTATCGAGAATGAGAATATCTTCGAAATCGAACAGCATGACGAAGACGGTCGCTGGAGCTTTCATATTCATGGAAAAACGGCGGGTACATCCCGGGTTCAGTTTCGGTTGATGCATGGTGATCACGCCGATTTTGAAACGCCCGCGGTAAATCAGGACGGCGCCATCACCGTGACCGTACAGCCGGTGCAGTCGTAATTACAGCAGGATCAATAACGAAGTCTTAACGAAACACCCGGCAAGTCGAACTCCCGACCTTGCCGGGTGATTTCCAACTTTTTCCCATCCATGAAGATATTATCACTTACCGCCATCTGCTGGTTTGCCCTGCTTTCGGTTGCCGCCGGGGCCTATGTAGGTAAACAAACCGGTTCGCTGTCTGGTACCGTTACGGATGCTGAAACAGGGGAACCGGTGGCCTTCGCATATCTTAATCTGGAGGAGCTGAACCGCACTGTGACGGCCCACAGCGACGGCACATTTGAACTGCAGAACATCCCGGCCGGGTGGCATACCCTGACCGCATACCGGGTAGGGTATCAATCGGTAACCACACAGATTGCGATTACCCCGGATGAAGAGAAAGAGGTGACAATTATAATGAAAGCCACCGTGCTCAGTTCCGAAGCCGTCGAAGTTCTCGGGCAGCAGGAGCGTACCGTCGGGGCCCGGCTTGAGCACGCCTCGAAAAAACTGATGGGCAGTGACCTCCGCCAGAATCTGGGTACCACACTCGCACAAACGCTCGACGAGATTCCGGGGTTCTCCTCACGGACCATGGGTTCCGCGCCGGCCCGGCCCGTTATTCGGGGGCTAGGCGGCGAGCGGGTCCTGCTGCTGCAGGATGGGGAACGAACCGGGGACGTATCTGCACAGTCGTCCGATCACGCGGTTACTGTAGATCCGATGGCTGCAGAACAGGTTGAGATTGCCCGGGGTCCCGCAGCACTGAAATACGGTTCCAATGCCATCGGCGGTGTAATTAATGTGGTTCGCAACCAGATCGCGACATCACTGCCCGATCACATGCACGGTACCGCCACGCTGCAGGGGGAAACGGTTAACAGCGGCGGGTCAGGCGCTTTTGAAGCCAGCATCCCCGTCGGCACCTGGTCGCTGCAGCTGGATGGGAACGTCCGCGGGGCCGGCGATATCCGAACCCCGTCCCAGCGGCTTGAAAACTCCGGGATACTGGCCACAAACGACGCCGTCGGCCTCAGCTATATTCGTCCCTGGGGATATGCCGGTGTGGCCGGCAGTTTGTACTACAATGAATACGGTATTCCACCCGATCCGGGCGGTGGACATGAGAACGGTGTTGATATTGAAATGCGTAAATACCAGGGAGAGGTCAAATCGGAACTGTTTCTGCACCACCCGGTATTCCGTACCCTCGATCTCGACTACTCCTACAAGAATTACTTCCACCGCGAGATTGAACCGGGCGGGGAAATTGGCACCGAGTACGGGGTCCTCACCTCGAACGTATCGGTCAGTTTACGGCACGATTCCCTCGCATTTTTCAGTAACGGGACCTTCGGCATGTGGGGCGAGACAAAAAACTACGCGGTAAACGGTGCCAACACACCTGATTCCGATGCCTACAGTTTTGCCGCCTATATCGTTGAAGAAACCGATGTTGGTCCCCTGCACCTTGAACTGGGAGCCCGTTTCGACCACATCTCCACGATCCCCCTGCAGGAAGATCCCGATTCCCGGATCGGTTTTATCCGCAAGCGGGTATTTAACGGGATATCCAGTTCACTGTCGGCGATTTATAACCTCGACCGGGGATTTTATCTCGGTACGGTGCTGATGCACTCGTTCCGCGCCCCCTCCCGGGAAGAGCT
>JAWVZC010000472.1:0-2722 GCA_033722415.1 Balneolaceae bacterium
TCGTTACATATGATATAAGTTATTGGCCTTGAGCATGATACATGAATTAATCCTCAATACTTGTGAGAAATCCGGGCTGGCGGCCCCTGCCTGTTCCGCGAGATTCCATATCTCAATGGTACAGGTTTGGGGTTATTATTTATCATGCACAAGAGTTTTCCGGAGAGCCAGCAGCTGTAAGTTGCAACTTATGGCACGGACAGCAGAATCATTATTCCGCCCATATCACTATCCATTGAGTCTTTCACAATTCATATTCTGTTTGTTATCAATCAAAGCGACAGATACTGGTATTCTTATGTTTGCAGTTGTACCGGGGATAATGGCATTTGATACAATTTGTAAAATCAATTCATTTACCGCATATCAGTGTTGAAAATGGATCCATTTTGCGGTACATACGTTAGCCAGGATATGTTGGGATTAGGGAATTGAATATTCGATTCGGCAGCAACTCCATGTGTAACCTTTAAATATGGTCCAGATTACAGGCTGTACTGAATGCAGTACAAACGAAAGGAATCAATCGGTTGAACAGTATGTATTATTGATTATTTGCTTGATTGTGAGTAGCAGCGGCTGCGACAACAGCTTTCAGCCACTAAAAAAGAACAGTGACTACGCCTTTTCAATCTACGGGGTTCTCGACGCCTCCGCCGATACCCAGTGGGTGCGGGTCAGTCCCCCGAGCGACCAGCTCGCCACCCCCGCCGAAAAACCGGCAATGACTGTGACCCTGGAAGAGCTGGAAACCGGAAAAATCGCCACAATGAACGACTCCCTTTTCACCCAGGATGGGGATCCCCGGTTCGTTAACACATGGACGACCATGGAAATACGTAACGGGCACACCTACCGGCTGCGGGCTATCGATGCCGAAGGAAAAGAGAGCCGGGTAACGGTCACGATCCCGGAGCCGTTCCCGACCCCGACATTGCGCCGGGAGTTCGGCATCGGCATGCCGACCACCTTTACGATGTTCGTAGACAGCATGAACCACCTGGCGGATGTGCACGTGGAGTGGTTCGTCCGGCTTACAGCTCCCGGCTTTGAGGAGGAACGTGTGGTTTCCTTTGCCTACCGGAACCGGGCCGAAGAGCGGTTTGACGGGGAGTTCCGGGTTTTCATCGAACCGGAGAAGGACCAGGAGGAGATCCTGCAGCAGACATTTCTGCCCTCGGATGGCGGCGAAGTCGAGGTACTGCACCGGCAGGTGGTGATCGCCTCGGGCGGACCGGAGTGGAACCCGGATATAGCAACTTCCGACGAACTGATCTATGCCCTGCCGGACGGTTTTTCGAACGTCGAGAACGGCCTCGGTTACCTGATCGGCGTCGATACCAAGCGCATACCGCTGAAGAGCTGCCGGGATGAAAACAGCCTGCTCATTCCGTGCCCGGAAGAAGAGCCATTTTGGTAATATTGGGATTACATCGTTTTTTGGAAATTCCAGTCGAATCAATAAATACAGGTAAACAGCACCAGAGAGACAGAACATCTATATGCAACGAAAAAAGAGAAGGATAACCCGAGAAAAACTGTCGGCAAGAGACTGTGTTTGCCCTGTCGTCCCCCTTTCAACAGCATTCAAGTGCCTGCGGTTCAATCAGCTATTTCGCCGGATTCCCCTGGTGCTGCTTCCCCTGCTGCTATTCATATTATCCGGGATACCGACAGCCGATGCCCAGGATGCCTCGCTCCAGGGCATCATCACCGACTACGCCACCGGGCAGCCGCTCTATGGGGCCAACGTGGCCCTCCGCTCGGTTTCGGGTGACCAAGAGGTATTCGGCACAGCGGCCGACGGCGACGGGTTCTACCGGGTCGGATCCATCGACCCCGGCACCTACGCCCTCCGTATCAGCTACGTGGGGTACCGGACCTACCATGACACGCTCGAGTTTCAGCCGGGAGCCAGTCGCACCGTAAACGCAGCCCTGGAACCGGGCGGGGCCCAGATGGGCGAGGTTGTGGTGGAACAGTCGAAAGGGGCGGCCTGGCGCGAGGAAGGCCGCCAGCGCATCACGCCGGTAGAGCTGAACCGGGTACCCAGTCCCGCAGCGGGCGACCTTGCCACCTACCTTCAAACCCTGCCGGGTGTGGTGTCGATGGGCGACCGCGGTGGACAAGTGTACATCCGCGGGGGCACCCCAACGCAGAACCTGGTGCTGGTGGATGGCGCAATGGTATACCGTCCCACGCATATCGTCGGCTTTTTCTCGCCCTTTCCGGAAAACCTGGTCTCGGGCGTTGATTTTTACGCCGGCGGGTTCGGGCCGCGCTACAACAGCCGGATCTCCTCGGTGATGGATATCCAGATGCGGTACGGCGACCGGTTCCATACCTCCGGTTCAGCTTCACTGAGCCCGTTTGCGGGCGAAGTGCTGGCGGAAGGCCCCATTATCGAAGGCGAGTCCTCCTGGATGCTCTCGGTGCGGAACTCGCTGATCGAGCAGACCAGCGGCAGCTGGTATCCCGTAAAAAAACAACCGCTCAAATTCGGCAGCCAGTTCTTCAAGGCCAGCCAGATCGGGACATCCTCCCGCTGTTCCGCCATGTTCATGAACACCTACGACCGCGGCCGCATAGATTTTGAAGTGGACGACACCATCAAGTGGCGCAACCTGATTCTGGGCGGCCGATGCGTGGCACTGCCGGAAAACTCCCGCACCCTGATGGATACCAACGTCAACCTCTCCTGGTTCTCCAACTCACGGGTAGA
>JAWVZC010000473.1:0-2692 GCA_033722415.1 Balneolaceae bacterium
AAACTCGATATCGGAATAGCCCCCGCCCTTGCCCAGTCGTCGTCCATCACGGTGAACAGCTACGGAGCCTGTGATTACCAGGTCAATTTCGGGCAGCTGGTCGACACTGCGCGGAGTCCCGTACTCCCGGCTTCCGCCGATCGAGACAGCCTTACGCGGTTTGACACCGCGCGGAGGCACAATTTCCCGAAAGGGATTCGTATCTCGCAGCCGCGGAACGGCCATAAACAGGCGTTTACAATCTGCCAGGGCCAGTTCCCGTACTTTCAGCTGCGGTGCGTCGGGATTGGCCTTTACAGTTCTGGCCGCCTTCCATTCGTCGAGCCCGCACAGCCTGTGGGCGGCGTCATGTGAACCCTTGAAATTGGGAATGCGCCCCTCCAGCGGAAAGGGGAAGGCTCCCACTCCCTGGCTCGTCATCCGTTTCCATGTCTCTTTTCTCAGTTCCTGTTTGGATGGCATGTTGAGTGATTACATTTCATAAGTGTTAGGAATCGTTTACCGATTTTACTCTCGCCTTCAACAGGTAGCCCAGCCCGAGAAGTGTGGCCGCAATCATGCCGGCCGGGAACCAATCGCCCCACCGGCTATACAGGGTTTGTTTCTCGAGTACCGGAACACGGTATCGAAACGCAGTTTTGGTCCAGTATTCCGTGGAGAGTTCCACCTTGCCATACGGGTTGATGATACCGGAGATTCCGTTATTTGCACTTCGAACGATCCATCGCCGGAACTCAATGGCCCGGAGGCGTGCATAGGCAAAATGCTGGTGATGTCCGCTTGTGTCGCCCCACCAGCCGTCATTGGTAATGATGCTGATAAATCCCGATCCCCGTGCTATATATTTGCGCACCCAGTTGGGAAAAACGGAATCGTAGCAGACGAGGGCCGGGGTGGAGGTCCCGTTTACAGTGAACTGCCGTGGGACCATCCCTTTACCGTATCCCTGCAGATCCCGCCAGTTAATGGTACCCGTCGGGTCCGCGGCGTTAAAAAAATGAACAAAAGGAAACCGTTCCACCAGCGGTACAAGGTTATGTTTGCGGTAGACGTCGTAATCGGCCTCCGGGTAAAATCCCAGGGCGGCGTTGTAATACAGGTAGGGGTTGTTGTTCGGTCGCCTGACGAGCGGGGGGAGGCTGTCAGGCGCAAAATATTCAAAATAGGTAGTGCCGGTAATAAGGGTGAGATTCCACCGTTTGGCCGTATCACGGAGCTGCTCCTTGATGCGCCGGGAGCTGCTGCTCGCGCCATTATCCAGCGAACTAATGGCGGTGCGCACCGCATTCTCCGGCCACAGCAGCAGGTCGGTCTCTTCGGTTCTTGCCGAATCGGAAAGTGCCATCAGCAGATCCTGAGCCTCAAACACGTTGTCGTACCCGCCATAGTCGTGGTACGTATCGAAATTGGGCTGAACCACGACTGCCTCGATACTGTGGTCTGACCGGAAATCTCCGGCCTGAAACTGGACCACCAGGGACGCGAGGGGGAATATCAGTAGCGCTGCGGATGCCCATATCCAGATCCCGTTTTCCCGGTTAACTCGTTCAATAGCCTGCCAGGCCAGGCTTGCGGTTACCAGTATCCAGAAAGAGATACTCCAGTAACCCGTCAGGGATATATACTGCACAAGTCCGGGGACATTCGACCATGCATTGCCCAGTGTCAGCCACGGCCAGGCCAGATCCCACTGGTGATGAAGAAACTCATAGCTGATCCAGGTGGCCGACTGCAGGATGGCGGCAAGCCACGGGACACTAATTTTTTGTTGAAATTGCCGCATAAGTACGAAGGGGACCGTCATCACTGCGGCATTTGCAAGAATGGCCGCCACACCTCCGGGAAGGGTGGCCATCATGAGCCAGTAGGTGGTTATCAGGTTCCAGATCACAAATGCGATGTAGCTCCAAAATGCCGCCGAACGGTTATTTTCAGAAAGTCGGGCAAGCCGGAAAAGAAGTATCCACGCCGGAAATATTAAAAAGGGAAAAGGCAGGGGCGGAAAGCTTAATCCAAGCAGGATACCTGCCAGTATGGACAGGGCCCATTTACTGGACCATATTTCTGATATCTGCAGTACGGAAGCAAATCTGCTATTCTTCATAGTCCGCGGGTGCTACGACGACGACAAATTCACCTTTTAGCTCCGAGCGTGATTCAAACTCTTCCAGCAGTTCTGCAAGCGGTGCCCGGACAATTTCCTCAAATTTTTTGGTCAACTCCCGGCATACTGCACCCCACTGGCGGGGATCGAGGTGTATATTCAGCTCTTTCAGCAGTTTGACAACCCGGTAGGGGCTTTCGTAGAGTATGATCGTGCGTTCTTCGGCTGAAAGTTTTTGCAGCCGCGTCTGACGTCCCTTTTTGTGGGGAAGAAATCCTTCATACACATACCGCTCGCAGGGAAGGCCGCTGGCGATCAGTGCGGTTGTAGCAGCATCCGGGCCTGGAATGACAGAAACGCTGTGTCGCTGTTGATGGGCGGCCCGTACGGCCAAAAAACCGGGATCGGAGATACCGGGCATACCGGCATCGGAAATGAGTGCCACCTGTCGGTTGGCATCCAGCAACTGTATGAGATACTCCACTTTTTGATGCTCGTTATGCTCATGAAAAGAGAATGTGGGGGTATCGATGCCGTAGTGCTGAAGCAGAACCCCGGAGGTCCGGGTGTCTTCACACGCGATGTATG
>JAWVZC010000474.1:0-2685 GCA_033722415.1 Balneolaceae bacterium
CCCCGCCAATATGTGTGCAACGTTCATTCATCGTAGCGATTTGTATGCATTATTCCTCCGTGCGTTTCGCAGGCCTGCCGCCTTCCTGGTTCAAAAGTGGAAGAAGCCCAACCTGGGGAGGGTTGACCGAAAACCTTAACTGTCTACCTTCCCGGCATCAGGGTATGCGGTAACCCGACTAGTCATTATCCAGTGCGAGCTCCCGGGCATGCGTGGTAATGTAATATTTCGTAATCATGTTGGGTACTTCCCATTCCGGGAGCCGGCCGTCCACAAGGTACCCAAAATAGTCTTCCGCGACTTTTCCGAAATGGGCTTCATGTCCGAGGTAATACTTGTCGGGAATCAGCAACTGCCAACCATCCTCCGTTTCCCGGTAACCAAGACCCGCATAGTCGTTTCTCAGCGTGGTGACCGCCCGGCGCAATACGGGCTCGAGATCCGATCGTTCCTTCCCGTTCACCGGTTCAACGTAGAGCGTGCTTTTAAAATCCTGTTCGGGCCCATGGCGAATCACCAGGTCGCTTCGAGTGCCTCGCATTTTGGAGAAATGAGTATCGCCTCCCCCTTCGGGAGCCTCGTAATTCCACTGCACTGAAATCTTGGTGTGATGACCACGAAGGGCCAGCAGGATATCCCCGTTACAGTAGTAGGGGAGATCGCCATCCTCAAGCTGATCCTGCAAATAATCCGGAAATTCCGATTCCCCGGTGATCTTTTCAAACTGCTCGGGGGTAAGAACGGTCGGCCGCCTTTCCGCTTCATGCAACTTCACATCCTCCCGGTAATCGAATCCCTCGCCCGGGAATGTGCCCCAGAGGGCGAGATCGACCAGATGTGTGGTGATGTCGACGAGGCCTTCGCCCTGCTGGCGGATATCGAAATACCAGGGCGGGCGCCGGAGCGCCTTTCCGGCCACCGTTTTTAACAGGTGGTGGGTGTTTTGCTGCACGATGGCGGGATCCGATGCGGATCCTTCGCTCAACCGGCCGAAAAGCTCGCTGTTTTGGGCCAGGCGCCGCTGTATGGTAGATGTGACCTCATTCCGTTCCGTCATGATATCGTACAACAGCACGCCGTTTTTCTCGGCCGATTCGAACGCCTCGACCAATAACTCCCATCCCTCCTTGTCG
The DNA here is from genome assembly GCA_033722415.1 of Balneolaceae bacterium. Taxonomy (GTDB): domain Bacteria; phylum Bacteroidota; class Rhodothermia; order Balneolales; family Balneolaceae; genus JAMQKA01. The sequence continues at coordinate 1,134 of JAWVZC010000474.1, forward strand.
ATCGCCATCGGCTTGTCAGACAGCACATTGATGCCATTGTCCACGCTCTTTTTGATATATTCGGTTTTCAGGCTGTTGTTTCCCGCCGTTATCATCACGTTTCCGGGCTGTTCTTCCAGCATCCGCTCCAGGAAATCCGGGCCCCTGTAAACCTCGCAATTCCAGTTGGTGGGATTCTCTTCCCGGTTGTTAAAACTTTCAATACGCTCCAGGTGCATATCCAGGTCGGGGCCATCCGGGCCGTAGATATACACCGTTGGATCGACCTGTGCGAGCATATATTTCTGCACCAGGGCCGCATGAAAATGGCCGGGGTCGAGCGTCATTATCCGGACTTCATTGGGTTCACCGGTAAAAGATTGCGTTCCCTTAGGCTTGCTGCCGGATTTCGTCATCATAATCATATGTTTTTAAATTGCTTGCTGGATTGATTTTTCCTGTGATTGGCAAAATGCTACGGTCCGGCCGCCAGGTACCGGCCCATGAAGCGGATAACATAAAACCGGATTGACGGTATTCAGATTTATTCTGCCTTTATTTCCCGGAACGTAAAATAAATTGTAAAAGGTAACCAATCGGCAGAACAGCATCTTCTCCTTCCCCTTCATTATACCGAAGGAGAAGAGAAGTGTGCCTTCACATATTCAGATATTCAGGTCCGTATCAACGCTTGGACAAAGACCGATCGGTTTTATTCGGGGTTTTGATTCGAATTGATTATGGAGTCAGCGTATAAGCCCGGTACTCCCGCTCCATCCTTTCGCGGTCGATCTCATCTCCTCCCCCAACCAGAAACCGGTAGCGCAGGTGCAACGGCTTACCCTCGTCGATAACCACGCCGGGAATGAATTCGCCGAATCTTCCGTACAGCCGTTCCGACATCTGACCTCCCGCCGGATTTCGGGGATGGCTGAAATATCCCACGGTATAGCGCTTGCCGTTCACTACAAAGCTGAATGCATTCCAGGGTTCATCCAAACGGTTTTCAGTGTCATTCAACTCTTCATCAGCAGGATAATCGGACCACTCTTCCGGCCGGATATAGCGCGAATACTGGGGATGATCGGCCACAAACTGGGCCGCCCGGAATTGCAGACCCGCGTGCTGCAGATCTCCGCCCAATTCAATCGGTCCTACCAGGGATGAGAGCACGCTTTCCACATCGATCATCAGCTCGCCATCCAGACGCGGGTACACCCTGACGGTGCGCGTTTCCCTGGCAAAGACATTGCCCTCCTGGTCTCTCCAGTCGATGGCAACTTCGTGTCCTCCGAATACCGGACCGGTCCACTCCCGCAGGAAACGGGTATGCTGGGTACTTTCCAGGTTATCCGGTTCCTCACCGAAATTTGCCCAGCTGCTGACGTCCTTCCCGTTGAACCGAATATTCCTGTATCCGTAGAATATGCCACGGTGGTGGGAATACCGCCCCCCGGGCCCCTTGGTAATGAGCTGTGATCCATCCGGATCGTAGATATGGTGAAACGGCCTCATCGTCTCCTCTGCCTTTTTGATGTTGAAATCCGGGTAGACATATTCGACAGCGGGCAGA
>JAWVZC010000475.1:0-2655 GCA_033722415.1 Balneolaceae bacterium
GAGGGCGCGAGCCTTCTCCTGGCCTCTCGAAATATGGAAGAACTGGAGAGAAACGCCTCGGATCTGTCGATCCGCTATGATCTGGAGGTGGAAAGTCGATATTTTGATGCATGCGATATTGCCGCTCATCGTGGTTTTTACGACACCCTGCCGTTCAAGCCGGACGGAGTCGTACTGGCGTTCGGGTACCTGGGAGATCAGCAGAAGGCGGAAGAAAGTCCGGAAGAGCTGGAGCGGATCATCAAAACCAATTACCTGGGGGCCGCAAGCATACTCGAGATTGTCGCGAGTGATTTTGAAAACAGGCCGCCGGAATACGGTCGACGTTTTATCATCGGCCTCAGTTCCGTGGCAGGGGAGAGGGGTCGCAGAGGCAATTACATCTACGGGAGTTCGAAGGCCGGCCTTACGGCGCTGCTCTCGGGACTGCGCCAGCGGCTGGCCGCTACTAATACACACGTCGTAACGGTCAAGCCCGGATATGTAGATACGGCCATGACCAGGGGGAAGGAGCTGCCGTCCCTTCTCCTGCTTACACCCGATCAGGTGGCAGAGAAAGCATATAGGGCCTACAAGAAGGGAAGAGAGATCACCTATGTAACCTGGTATTGGAGGGCGATGCTTTCGATCGTCAAAATGATCCCGGAACCCCTGTTCAAAAAGCTGAAGCTGTAGTCGACCGACCGTTCGTTCACTGCCATCGCCAGAACTCTATCGCCGGATCTTCATTTTATCAGATTCCGGATCGGGCCGGCGGACAACAGTCCGGGCTTGGTTTGTAAATCCCTTCACCGGTCCCTTTTTTCTTCCAACTGTTTCAGGCGGCGTTCAATTTCAAGCAGCTTGTGGAGAATCAGAACATGGGTCTTGCCGGCATCGATACCTACCGGACTTTCATCGCTTTTGATCTGCTCCAGAATATCATCGTATTGTTTTTTCGGGATGCTCAGGTCCATAATACTGAAAATGTTTGAGGTTCACGTTTGGCTAGATAGAATGATAGGGGAAACAACAAATCCAGATTAACAGCTGAAGGGGGGAGTGAAGATCGAATCGATCATTTTACTTCATAACCCTCATTCTCAAGAAATTTTTTCACTTTCTCGACCTGGTCTCCCTGTATCTCAATTGTTTTGCCATAGCTGGTTCCGCCGGCCCCGCAATGCTGTTTTAACCTGCTCTCAAGATCTTCTATCACCTGGGGATTGTGCTGAATATTGGATATCACGGTCACGGTTTTACCCCTACGCCCGCTAGTGTCAAGTGCTACTTTTACCGCCATCGGCTACTCCCGTTTGGTTTTCTGACGTTCGGATTCCTGCCAGGCCTTGTACTGTTTGAGCCGGTCGACATATATGTCGTACACGCACCGGTCGCACCCGGAACCGCAACAGTCGGTTGGCAATGGTTTTTCGGGTTTCTTCATAAACCGTAAAAATAGCCTGTTGTATGGTCTTTCACAAAATCTTAAAATGCATGACATTTCTCACGCGGTTGTTTCCACACCCGAAGGCGCTGCATAACGGCCGCGCGTTACACCACCCGTTTTTTCCAGTTTCCCCGCCGAAATATTATCACGCCCAGCAGGCCAAGAAGCGATTCCGCCAGCACAATGGGAAAAAAGACCCCCCGTTCCCCGAAACCGAGGGGAAGGGCCAGGAGATACGCGACCGGTATTTCAACCAGCCAGAAGCAGATAAAATTCAAAAGGGTGGGGGTATCGGTGTCACCGGCTCCGTTGAAGGCCTGGGCAACGATCATGCCCCATGCGTAAAAAAAGTATCCGAAACTGATGATCCGCAGGCAGTCGGCTCCGATGGTCACGACAGGGAGTTCGGCCGAAAAAAGGCGCACCAGCGGCTCTGCAAAAATATAGAACGCGGTCCCGACAGATACCAGAAAGACCATATTGACCAGCCCCGTCACCCATACCGAGCGTTCTGCCCTGGCCGGTTTACCGGCTCCCAGGTTTTGCCCGACCAGGGTGGAGGCCGCATTGCTCATTCCCCAGGAAGGGAGAATGGAAAAAATGACGATTCGTATGGCGATAGTATATCCCGCCAGGGCATCGGCCCCGAAGAAGGCGATGATGCGTACCAGCCCGATCCAGCTGGATGTGGCAATCAGGTATTGACCGATTCCGCCGATCGAGAGCCGGGACAGCCGCCCCATGACCGTTCCGTCGATTTGAAGATGTCTCATACGGATACGTACGCGATGATCTTTCCATCCAAGATGGTAAATCTGCATGACCACTCCGGTCCCCCTCCCGATGGTGGTTGCCACGGCCGCACCGGTTACTCCAAGTTCCGGAAACGGCCCTACGCCGAAAATGAGCAGGGGGTCGAGCACAATGTTGATTATATTGGCGGTCCACAGCACCCGCATGGAAATGGCTGCATCGCCGGCTCCCCTGAAAATCGCGTTGATTATGAACAGCATCATGATGATGCCGTTGCCCCCTATCATGATAGTGGTATACCCGTGAAGTTCCTCAACCATCGGCCCGCTAGCTCCCATCAAATGCAGCAGTTCGGGCGAAAGGAAGATACCAGCCAATGCGATGGGAATGGAGACCAGAAGCGCCACCATAACCGATTGCACGGCAGATACGGCCGCACCCTCGGTATCTTTTTGGCCGATTCGGCGTGAAAC
>JAWVZC010000476.1:0-2642 GCA_033722415.1 Balneolaceae bacterium
GCATGGCGGTCGGGCGGATCAGAGTTTCCCCGAGCGACATCACCGGGAATTCCAGAGGGAACCCGCCGGCTTCCCAGATGCCCCGTTTTACCGATTCAGCCAGTTCCCTGAAATGGGCATTACAGGGGGTTAACTCCGACCAGGTGTTGCAGATACCGATCACCGGTTTGCCCTGAAACTCATCGGCGGGGAATCCCTGGTTTTTCATCCAGCTTCGGTAGATAAAACCGTCTTTGCCTTTTTTGCCGAACCAGTCTTCGCTGCGCAATTTTTTTTCTGAACTCATATTTCCTCGCATTGTCTGTAATCGCTGTTAAAATCCTGTGTGTTTTCTGAATCCATGATCATTCATCCCGAAAACCGGTTTACCGGTGTACCGGCACTGGGTACCCTGGCCCTGAAGATGGACCCTGAAAGCGGGTGTTTCTCAACGTCTTCGTCTGTCATATGTTCCCGGGCGCTCGTAATATACAGCTCATCAAATTCCGGGCCCCCGAACGTGCAGGAGGTCACCTGGGGTACCGGAAGCTCGATCTGGTGCAGGATATCTCCCGTTTCGGGATCCACCCTGATTACTCCGAACCCGTCATAGATGGCAACCCAGAGTTTACCTTCCCGGTCAATGGTCATGCCATCGGGCAGCCCCTTGCGGTCGTTGAGCCTAAAAATTTCGGTTCGGTTTTGGAGGGTACCCGTTTTTTGGTCAAAGTCAAACGAGTAAATGGTACGGTCCGGGGAGTCGATGAAATAGAAGGTATCGCCGGCGTCGTTCCACGCCATGCCGTTTGGAATAGTCAGCCGTCTCAGTTTTGTGTCTACGCTCAGGTTGCTGTTCAGGCAGTACAGGCTGCCGACCCCTTCCTGCTGATCGTAGGAGAGGGTACCGGCCCAGAAACGCCCGTTCGGATCGCACTTACCGTCATTGAACCGGTGGTTCGGCAGGTGCGACTCGGGATCGGCGATGTGCGTCAGGGTCTGTTTTTCCAGCTCGTAGAATGCAAAACCGGTTTTCAGGGCCATGACCAGACCGCCCTGTTTGCGGAGCGCGATCGAACCCACATGTTCCCCGATATCAAATGCCTCGTTTTTTGAGGTCGCCGGATTGTAGCGATATACCTTTCCGCCTTCGATATCCACCCAGTAGAGCAGTTGGTGTTCATCATCCCAGACCGGGCACTCGGCAAGCGTGGCATCAAACGTCAACTCAAGTTCCACTTCTGTTGCTGGAATGCTCATAGTAATGATTCCCGGTTACTCTTTTTTACTGCCTGCCACTTTCAGGCCGATACCGCCGTCAATGCGGATCGGCTGGCCGGTGATAAACGATCCCCTTTCACTGGCTACGAACGCGACGAGTTCACCGATCTCCTCCTGCCTGGCCATCCGCTTGACCAGGTGTATGTCGATCGTTTCCTGCCGAACTTCCTCCGGGTTCGGAGACTGCTGGAATGCCTCCCGGTTCAGCGGTGTGTCGACACCACCGGGACAGATCGCTACGCTGCGTATGTCGGGGGCGTAATCGACGGCAATACTCCGGGTTAACCCGATGAGTGCCGTTTTCGAAGTGGCATAGGCAGCTACATTCTCCTGCGTTACGAATGCCTGCACACTCGACATGTTTATCACCACGCCGGATTCCTGCTCCTGCATATAGGGGATGGCGTGTTTGGCGCAGAAAAAGGCGCCTTTCAGGTTTACCCCCATAATAGTATCCCATTGCGATTCGGTGGTTTCGGTGACGCTGGCATACTGCAGGATACCGGCATTATTTACCAGTACATCGATACTGCCGAAATGTGATGCGGCCTCCGCCATCGCCTCCTCTACCTGCTGCTCATCGGAGATGTCACACCGGATAAAACAGGCCCGCTCTCCCAGCTGGTTGCTGTATTCGATGCCGGCCTCTTCATCCACATCCAGCAGTACCACTTGCCCATCTTCCTGGTGAAATACCTCGGCACATCCAGCGCCGATTCCCTTGGCTCCACCGGTGATTACGATCGTTTTTTCCTTGAAAGACATAGCGTATGGTTGTTGAAGTCTCTGTTGACAGGTTATGCAGGGGACAAGGTTATGATCGATGAACCCGTCCGTGGTACCTGCTTGAAGTAGCTATACCCGGAATTGCCGGTTTTTATCGGCTACCGTAAGATTACGGCAATTTGACCTCAGAATAAAATGTCGTGTTATGAACCGTATTCTTTCACCTTTTGCCTGGATGAACCGAGTCCCTCAATCCCTAGTTCCACCTCGTCTCCCGGTTTCAGGTACTGCGGCGGATCGAAACCGAGGCCCACACCCGCAGGTGTTCCCGTCGAAATGATATCTCCGGCTCTGAGGGTCATGAACCGGGAGATATAACTCACCAGGTAGGGGATGTCGAAGATAAGTTTGCTGGTGCTGCCGTCCTGTTTACGTTCCCCGTTTACGTTTAACCACAGGCGCAGGTTGTTAATATCCTCAATTTCATCTTTTGTGGCGATAAAGGGTCCGAGCGGGGCAAAAGTGTCGCAGCTTTTTCCCTTCACCCACTGCCCCCCGCGCTCCAGCTGAAACTCGCGCTCGCTGTAGTCGTTGTGCACGCAGTATCCGGCGACGTGATCCATGGCTTCCTCTTGTGTGACATACGAGGCCCTTTTCCC
>JAWVZC010000477.1:0-2633 GCA_033722415.1 Balneolaceae bacterium
GCCTCCTTTTTCCGGCCCAGTAGTTCCTCATGTTCATGTTCCGTGAAGTAGAAGCCTCCGTGTTCGGTATCCCAGAACTGTTTGATCATCCTGTCATTCAGTTCGATGGCCGTTTCCAGGTATTCCGTGTTAAAAGTGGCCTCATAGAGCTCGAGCAGTCCCCAGACCAGGAAGGCGTAATCATCCGCATGTGCCGCAATGCCTGATTTGCCGTTACGATAGCGGTGCAGCAGGCTTCCGTCAGATTCCATGAGGTGTTCCCGGATAAACCGGAGGGTATCTTCTGCAGCCGCAACATATTGCTGGTTTCCAAGTATATTGCCCGCCCTGGCAAGGGCCGCGATGGTCAGGCCGTTCCAGTCGGTCAGGATTTTGTCATCGAGGAAAGGTCGGACCCGCTGTTCGCGGCGATCAAAAAGAGTTTTGCGAATATGGTTCAGTTTCTCTTTGAGTTGACCGGGCGTCATATCGCGTTCTTCGGCGAGTTCAGTCAGCGGCTTCTGAAGGTGGGGGATGTTATTTCCGGTCAACTGCCCCGAAGCTTCCTCCCTGAAGTTGCCTTCCTCCCGGAGGTTAAACAGATCGATAAAAAGCTCTGCTTTCGCCGAAGGTAGCAGCTCCCTGATTTCGGCGGTTCGCCACACGTAGAATTTCCCCTCCTCACCTTCGCTGTCGGCATCCTCGGCAGAATAAAACCCCCCGTTCTGGTCCCGCATATCCCGGAACAGGTATTTGGCGACTTCATCGACTGTTTGGCAGAAAAGGTCGTTTCCGGTCGCTTGCCAGGCTTCAGTATAGGCAAGCATATGCATGGCCTGGTCATACAGCATTTTTTCAAAGTGGGGAAGCAGCCAGCGCCTGTCCGTGGAGTAGCGGTGGAACCCGTATCCAATCTGATCGTAAATACCACCGTTCCGCATCGCCTTCAGTGTTTGCTCCACGAAAACCAGGGCCTGCCGGTCGTCGCTCTGCTTCCAGTATCGCAGTAAAAACATAAGGTTGTGCGGACTGGGAAATTTGGGAGCATCTCCAAAGCCGCCGTGTTCCCGGTCGAACTGCTGTTTAAACTGGTAATATGCCTTGTTCAGTGCTTCCCGCCCCGAGGTTTCTCCGGGGGTACCGGTGTTCGATTTTTGAAATACCTGTTTGATCTCATCGGCCGAACGGTAGACTTTCTCCCGTTTCTCTTCCCATAGGTTTTGCAGCCAGGGGATGAGATCCAACATGCCGGGGCGTCCCTGCCGGCTCTGTTTGGGAATATAGGTGGCGGCATAGAACGGCTTCTTTTCCGGGGTCATCACTATTGTCAGCGGCCATCCCCCGCTTCCCGTCATCATCTGGCAGACAGTCATATAGGTGTTGTCGATATCCGGGCGTTCCTCGCGGTCAACTTTGATGTTGATGAACGCCTCGTTCATCAGATCGGCCACCTCTTCATCCTCGAACGATTCATGGGCCATTACGTGGCACCAGTGGCATGTGGCGTAGCCGATGGAGAGGAACACAGGTTTGTCCTGCCCCCTGGCCGCTTCAAAAGCTTCCTTTCCCCAGGCATACCAGTTCACCGGGTTGTCGGCATGCTGTTGCAGGTAGGGACTTGGTTCGTTTGCGAGTCTGTTTTGTGCCACGATCGGTCAAATAGGTTATTTGTTGATATCTTTTTTAAAGCGCTTGCTGTAGTCCACCACGAAGCGGTCGTAGGTCTCGTCCATCAGGGGAGAGGAGATCATAAAATCGGCAGAGGAGCGGTTTTGGGCAATCGGGATGTTATTAAGTACGGCAATCCTGAGCAGGGCCTTCACATCCACATCGTGCGGCTGGGCCTGCAGCGGATCCCAGAAAAAAATCATGACGTCGATCTCATTGTCGGCGATGGCCGCCCCGATCTGCAGATCGCCCCCGAGCGGTCCACTTTTGAAGCAGTGTACCTTAAGGCCCAGTTTCTCCGATATCAGCGTGCCCGTGGTACCGGTGCCGAACAGGTTGTGTTTCTCCAGGCTTTCCGAGTTGAATTCGGCCCAGTCAAGTAGGTCTCTTTTCCGGTGATCGTGGGCAATCAGTGCGATGTTTTTCTTGCGCGACATCCGCATTGACGAATGTGCAATGGGCGGATCAGTTTGTTTAATAGTCATGAAGAGTAAATTTCGTAATGGTTGAAGGAAACGGTGCTTCTGCCTTACAGGTGAAACATACGGATATCAGCAACAAAAATAAGTGTCGGGTAGGCAGGGATATAATTGGCAGGCGGGGAGCGGAGTACCGCGGTATTACACGCATTTTTCACAGGCAGGCCGGGTGAGGTTCTGGTCGGTGTATACATCCAGACCCGTACCTCGATTGTCGGGAGGCCCTGCAGGAAAAAAATTTCCGGTAACAGAAGACGGACTGGAAAAGAGAAGCTGATGGCTATACTGCCGGACGAAGGGCATTGCCTTTCAGCGCCACGCTTTTAATCTGGAACTGTTCATTCTCAAAACCGCGCAGCGTAACTTCCAGATCCTCTGCTTGAAAATGCAGCCCGGACTCCGTTGAGGAATGTTGTTGATCCAGCATTCGGCTTACCGTTTTGGATAGGATTATCTCGTTTTCGCTGGCAAGATCTACCAGGCGAGAGGCGATATTTACGGTAGACC
>JAWVZC010000478.1:0-2625 GCA_033722415.1 Balneolaceae bacterium
CCGGTGGAAAGTGCTTCGTTTATATTGTTGCGGGTAGCCGTCAGATTGTGGAAGTAGATGCCCGGCACGCCCTTAAGTGCCAGCATGATCGCCTGTGAACAGAGGTACCGCCTGACCTGGGCGCTGTCATCGTCCGCCCCAGGCTCGGAAAAGGCGTCAAAATAAGTGATGTTCAGCTCGTAGGGACTTTCACTGCCATCGCTGTTCCGTTTGTAGGAGACAAATCCCTCCCGCTTGTAAACGGCCTGGATCATATATTCAAACTCTTCATCCGGAACAAGTCCCTCCAGCGGCCGCACTCCGATGCCGTCGTGCGAGGCCGTAAAATTCATGAAATAACACCCTTCCGGAATGTCACCCAGCCCGGAAGCCCATTCGGTCAGATACTGTGTGTTTTCCGTCAATATGGCGTGCAGCAGCAGTGGTGGCAGGCTGAACTGGTACACCATGTGGGCTTCATCATTTCCCGATCCAAAATAGCTGACATTCTCTTTGTGAGGTACGTTCGTTTCGGTAACTAGGGTAACGTGGGGAGCCACCTCATCGACGAGAGTACGAAACAGTTTTACCACTTCGTGGGTCTCCGGAAGGTGGATACAGGGTGTGCCCATCTTTTTCCAGAGATAAGCGATGGCATCCAGCCGAACGATCTGAATACCCTGGGAAAGATAGAACAGGAAGATATCGAGGTATTCAAACAGCACATCCGGGTTCCGGAAATCCACATCCACCTGGTCTTCGCTGAATGTAGTCCACACCACCCGGTCGCCGTTGTCGGTCTGAACCGGAGTCAACAGCGGTGAATTGCGGGGACGGGTGACCGAAGAGATATCCAGGTCGGGGTCCACGCTGATGAAATACTCCCGGCCGGGCTGTTTCAGCTGTTTGAAATTCTGGAACCAGTCGCTGTAGCGCGAGGTATGGTTGATCACCAAGTCGGCCATCAGCCGGTATTTTTTCGCCAGCTGCCTGATATTCCGCCAGGTTCCCAGGTCTTCGCGCACTTTTTTGTAATCGATGACGGAAAATCCCGCATCCGAGGAGCTCGGGAAAAACGGCAGAATGTGCAACGACGACACCGACCCTGCCACGTATTGATCAAGGAACTCCTCCAGGATGTTGAGCCGTTCCTCATCCGGCCGGTTTTTGTCACGAAGCACGTCACCATAGGTAATAAGGATCGAATCCTTTTCTGTCCACTTGTCTCCCGTTCTCTTCGGATCGGGAATCTCCGGAGCATACTTTTGGATCAGTTCACGGGTACAGTTCAGGCATTCATCAACTTTATTACGACCGTAGATCTTGCGGAAGTGAGCTGCAAAATCGTTTTGTAAGTCCACCAGTACTGTATCTTTGTTAGAGATATCAGACAATATTTCTGTTTCGGTTTCATCTAAATTAGTTTCAAATTTAAGGAATTGGCATTTAAATGTAAGGGGGTAAATACCAGCCGGGAAATTAACCCGTAAAGCCTGTATTTTTGGAGAACATTTTCCGTGTGAATCAGTTATGCATCCCCGATGTGGAATCCTTAAATTTACACTTTGTCACAATTGATTACATTGCATTCAACACAAAATAATTAATGGACCGCGAAGCATTTCAGGAACGTTTTGGACTGATCGGTGAGTCTGCCGCACTTAAACAGGTGATCGACAAGGCGGTTCAGGTTGCTGATACCGATATTACTATCCTCTTACAGGGAGAAAGCGGGGTTGGAAAAGATATTACCGCCCGTGCCATCCACAGCATAAGCAAGCGAAAAAACCAGGATCTGGTTATCGTAAATTGCGGGGCGATCCCGGAGGGGATTATTGAGAGTGAACTGTTCGGGCACGAGCGGGGTGCTTTTACCGGGGCTCATGAGGCCCGGGAGGGATATTTTGAAAAAGCCGACGGGGGCACCATTTTTCTTGACGAGATCGGCGACACCCCCAAGAATGTCCAGGTAAAGCTATTGCGGGTGCTTGAAACCGGTGAATATTTTCGTGTGGGATCCAGCAAACTGAAGAAGACCGACGTTCGGGTGATCGCCGCCACAAACAAGGACCTCTGGGAGCTGGTGCAGGACGGTGACTTCCGGGAGGATCTCTACTACCGACTTGATACGGTTAAGATTAAACTTCCGCCGCTGCGCGAACGCCCCGATGATATCATCCCAATATTCCGGACGTTCGTAACTGAATTTTCAGCCAAGTATGATTCGGTATTTAAGGGATTTTCTGACGAGGCCAAGGAACTGTTGATCTCCTACCGCTGGCCGGGCAACGTGCGGGAACTGCGCAACGTGGCCGAACAGCTGGTGGTGCTCGAAAAGTCACAATTTATCGATACCGAAACACTCAAGAAATACCTGAAAGGCCGCCAGAAAACCGGTTCGGCGGATAATCTGCCGGTACTTTCTGACGAGAGCAGTCGCTCTGACCAGGCCGGCACCTCGTTCGGCAAGGCCGACCGGGAACTGGTATATCGCGCGCTGGTGGAACTCCGAAGTGAGATAAGCGACATGAAAAAGATGCTGGCCACTTTCCTATACGGGGCGTTCTCAGGCCGTGAGCTAAAGGCTCTTCCGCAGAACATCCAGAGCGAAGTACGGCATTCGAATGTTGGCGATTTCAACGTCGA
>JAWVZC010000479.1:0-2607 GCA_033722415.1 Balneolaceae bacterium
GATCCCGACAAGATCTGCACCCAAGCCTTGGTTTCTTTTTCTTTTATCTACAGAGAGATCCCCGAATCGATTTTGAGCGAGGTGGAGTCGATCCGTGTAAACGGTACTGCTTACCGACTGAACGTTCAGCCTTAATCATATTATCTATATTATGAAACCATGGCCTACCGAGTACTCATAACAGAACCGATCGTCGAAGCTGCAATCAACAGACTCGAAGAGAAATGTGAAGTCGAAGTCGGCCGGCGCGGTGCGTTGAACGACGAGGCATCATTGATAGAAGCGGTGCCAGAGTTTGATGCACTGCTCCCGATGCTCTCCTGCCCGGTCACCGCCGAGGTGATTCGTGCCGGGAGACATCTGAAAGTGATTGCAAACCATGCCGTCGGGTACAACAACATAGACCTGGATACCGCCCGGGAGGCGGAAGTCAAGGTAGCCAACACCCCGGATGTTCTGACCGAATCGAGCGCCGACTTTGCCATGACCCTGATCCTCACAACGGCACGGAAAACCTGCGAGGCGCAGCAGTTCCTTCGCAACGGAAAGTTTGACGGGTGGGATCCGCTTGGTTTCCTGGGCATGGAACTGAACGGCAAAACCCTGGGAATTCTGGGGATGGGCCGGATCGGGACCGCCCTGGCGCGCCGTGCGGAGGCCTTTGGCATGCAGATTCTCTATCACAACCGAAACCGGACCGATAAAAAAACGGAACAGGAACTCGGGGCCCGTTATATCCGGGAGTTGGATGAACTGGCAAAAAATTCCGACATACTGAGCCTGAACTGCCCGCTCACCGAAGAGACGCATCATATCATCGACGATCGAATTCTGGATATCATGCCCTCCCATGCTCTTCTTATCAATACGGCCCGGGGGCCCGTTGTAAATGAAGCGGCCCTGGCCGACGCCCTGCATGAAGGACGAATCGGAGGGGCAGGCCTTGATGTGTTTGAAGAGGAACCCGAGGTACACCCCGGGCTGCTGGAAGCGCCAAACTGCGTGCTCACCCCCCACATCGCAAGCGGTACGTATGAAACACGTAAAGCAATGGGAATGTTGGCCGCCGATGCCATTATCGGCGTACTGGAAGGTAAGCCCGATACCGACATACCCAACTTGATTCCACTGTAAATTCGAATCATATTTCTTTATTCAGAATCGTTTGAAGCGGCTGATGAAGGCGTGGCGGCTGTCAGTGGACCAGGACCAGTTAATTTCTACTACTGTTCAAAAATTTGGACATTCTGATGCGAACGCAGACGAACGTGTCTGATCAATTCGCTTCTTCTGTTGCTTGGACCGGTTCCACCACCATCCGTATCGGATTTTTTGGTATTACAGATGACCATGAATAGCTACATAAACAAACCATACCGTTCGTTTGCAATTCTTGTAGGATTGCTTTTGATCGCCTTCTTACTCATGGAGGGATGGCTGTATTCCGTCAAACCATCGTCCGTTCATAATAAGGATGTGTATCAAACCAGCCTGGATAAAGCCACACAGACTTTCCGGGACACAGAAACGGAACTGCTTGACGGCAGCCGGCAGCTTGCCGAACGGCTGGAAGCCCGCTTGCAGACGGGGGTGTCACGGCAGAGTCTCTTCGAAGCCCTCCAGTCGTTCGATTACATCGGGGGGGTTACCCTGTTCCGGGATTCCGCCCCCCAGATCTGGAGCGGATTCTCATTTCCCGAGTATCCCGATCGCATCCCCGCCGATGGAGAACCTTTTGTGGATGTGCGAAAACAGAACAATGTGATCCTAATGCTGTGTCGCATTGCGTTTTCCATCGAAGGCGAGAGCGGTCCTGTTCGCTATAACCTGATTACCACCCGGAGAATCGAACAGAAAAATGCCCTGCCGATCGGCAGAGATAAGGAATATTCTCTCCTAACGGGCACAAATCCGACCTTGAAATATCCGGTGGAACTCTCTTTTTTCGAGCCTTTTCCCACCGCCCAGCTGGAATACCGGGTACTCTCTACGGCAAGCAGCGACTCGGTGGGTATCGCCTACGCTCCCCCCGGAAAATTTAATATCTCAGCAGCCGACTGGCAACAGGACGCCTGGTTTTGGCGCTCCATGTTTTCCACCTTTGCTTTCGCTTTGTTGTTCATTTTTTTCTATCTGTGGTTTGAAAGAAGAGTAGGGTGGCAGGCGCTATTTTTTCAAGTCGGGATCTTGTTTGTGGGATGGCTTTTCTTTAGTCTCCTGGCTATACCGGATCAATGGCTGTTGCATTTTCCCGGCAGCAACCAGCAAACCAACCGGTTATTTAGTTCCCTGGTCCGCAAAAGCGTTTTTGTGTTTCTGATCGCCCTGACGCTCTCGCGTCACTTGTGGAAAATGCAGGATAAAACGAATTGTACGGAATTATTCAGAACGCTCATCTTTTCCGGGCTCTTCGGTTTCATCAATGTTTTAGCGATCACAGCCGGCATCAGCCACGTCTACAGGTACCTGGCCGGCTCCGAAATACAACTGTTCGACCTCCAGATCTTTCCCAGTCTGCCCATTCTCATATCGTACCTCAGCATAGGACTCCTGCTTTTTTCGATCGGGTACGCACTGACATCGATGGGATACTTTCTGCTCAAGACC
>JAWVZC010000480.1:0-2604 GCA_033722415.1 Balneolaceae bacterium
CCCATTTTTACTCTAGTTATATACATATGGGTTGTATTATGGTTTTGCCCACCCGCAATGCTTTCTTAACCAATTTGGGTGGGGGGGGGGGGGCCGCCTTGCTGGGGGGATTCCTGTCGCCGGGAAAAAGCAGGGCGATTGCCAGGGAGCTTTCGAATGTTTCAGGAACCCCGGCAGAACTGGCGGGGGATGAGGATTTCTGGTTTCGCGTGCAGCAGGCCTTTACGGTAGACCGAAGTATCATCAACCTGAACAACGGGGGCGTAGGCCCCGCGCCGGAGGTGGTACAGGAGGCGATGAAAGGGCACCTGGATTACTCGAACGAAGTGCCGGTCTATACCATGTGGAAAGTACTGGAGCCCCAGCGCGAGTCGGTCCGGGAGCAGCTCGCTGACCTTTTCGGGACGGACTCCGGGGAGATCGCCGTTACGAGATACGCCTCGGAGGGCCTCCAGATCTGCCAGTTTGGGTTTGATCTGCAGCCCGGCGACGTGGTGTTGACCACCAATCAGGACTATCCCCGCATGATCAACACCTTCAAGCAGCGCGAGCGCCGGGAGGGAATCCGCCTGCGGCAGTTCAGCATTCCCGTTCCTGCCGAGGATGACGAGGAGATCATACGGCTGTTTGAACAGCATATCACCGATCGCACCCGCCTGATCCTGATGTGCCACATGATTAATCTGACGGGACAGATTCTGCCCGTAAAAAAAAGTAGTGCGCATGGCCAGAAAAAAAGGGATCCCGGTGATTGTTGACGGCGCGCATACCTTTGCTCATTTCGATTTTGATCACTCGGACCTGGATTATGATTATTATGCCACCAGCCTGCACAAGTGGCTGCTGGCACCCCACGGTTCCGGGATGCTGTACGTAAAGAAACAGAACATTCCGGATTTATGGCCCCTGATGGCGGCTCCCGACACAATGGATGATGATATCCGGAAATTCGAGGAGATCGGTACGCACCCGGCGGCCAATTTTATCGCTATTTCGGAGGCGATAGCCTTTCCCCGCGGTATCGGCGCCGACCGCAAGGAGGCACGCCTTAAATACCTGACCGACTACTGGGTGGACCAGGTCATTGAGCATGACCGGGTTCGGTTGCACACCAGTCGCGATCCGAACTACGCCTGCGGAATCGCCAATGTGCAAATCATGGGGATTGACAGCGGCCGGCTCTCCGCCTACCTGTGGGATGAGCACCGGATCCTGGTGACACCGATCAATAACCCGGAGTTTGAGTGGATATGCGTAACACCGAATGTGTATACGACGCTGGACGAACTCGATACCTTTGCCTATATTCTTCGGCATGTTACCGAAAACGGAGTGCCGGATTGATCAGTATGATTTACCGAATAACCCTGTTTCTGCTCTTTTCTCCCGGTACTTTTATTCTGTTATCCGGGTGTTCCGAATCCATTGACCGGACGGTGGAATTAACTCGTGAAGTGATACAGACCGTCAAAGCTCCTGCAGCCCTCGGGGTCCCTATTCCCAAGCCATACTTTTCAGTGACATGCTGTTTGTAGCCGGGCAGGTGGGCGTCGATCCTGCAACCGGAGAACTGGCGGGCGGTGACGTGGAAATGCTGGCACTGCATGCGATGGACAATATCGGAGCCATTTTTGTGGCTGCTGGTTACACTTTCGATGAGATAGTGGAAGTACATGTATTTCTGGCTGACTTGGATGATTACCAGGTATGTTACGAAGTGTACGCCGGTCGGTTCGATCCCCATCCGCCAACCCGGGCTGATGTTGAGGTAAGCCTTCTGCCGCTGGATGCTAAAGTAGAAATCAAACTGACAGCCAGGCAATAACCAGAAGGAAATCCGAAATTCCGGGTCATTACTCCAGATGTTTTTGCGGGAACAAGATAATTCCGGACTAAATGACTTGTAATTTGTTGTTTGAAGCAGGATATTTATGGTTCTCGAATTCAGGAATACTGAAACGGGTGATTGTATACCGTACCACCGGTACTGGTATCACAATACCCATAATTCGATATCTTCAGATGTGATATTCGAAGTTTGAAGTTCCGTATTCCGAGATCCTGCGCCCGTAGCTCAACTGGATAGAGCGTCTGACTTCGGATCAGAAGGTTAAGGGTTCGAATCCTTTCGGGCGTACTTATCAAAAAACCCCGCTTAAATCGTTTTGAGCGGGGTTTTTTAGTTTATACAGCCTATCTCTGATGCAGGTCTCAGTTAAAACTTTTCACAAATTAGGCATTTTTTCTTGATTTGGTGATACATATGGTGGTACATTAAAGCGACCATTAATTCCAAATGTATCACAATGGCAAGTCTTAAGAAGAGAGGCAATTATTACTCAATCGTATTTAAAAAACGCATAGATGGGAAGCCCATAAGAAAAACATATGCACTGGGCGTTAAGTACAAAGATATAGCCAGAGATAAACAAAGAGAGTATGAAAAGTTATATCAAAGTGGAGAAATTGATCCCTTTGACCCAGCTTGGAACCTTAAGGAGTACGAGGAAGCACAAGAAGAAGCCAATAAGCCGACATATGTTAGCAGCTATTTTATTCAAGATTTAAAAGAGCAGTTTTTAAAATCTAAGTCACACACTTCCC
>JAWVZC010000481.1:0-2601 GCA_033722415.1 Balneolaceae bacterium
ATCTACCTGGTTTCCCGTCAAAAAGATGTCTGGCAGGCTGTCATTATTGATATCCCCGATCGCCACGCCTCCCCCGTTGTAAAAGTTCCGGTAGGTATAGGTGTTGAGCTCTTCCGTGGGTGCAAGGTTGTTCTCAAAAGTGATGTTCGAATGTCCCGGAGAAACCCGTTCAAATAACGGTTGATTATCTTTTTGGCCATTTTCCGTAAGCGTACAACCGGCCAATGAACCGATAAACACCAGCAAAACTAATAAAAGTGGTTGCAATCCCTCATCAGCAGCCTCACCCGGGTACCCAGGTGTAGTTTCGGCAGGTCCAGACAATGATATTTCAAAGGCCTTTATTAGTTGTCTCGTCATAAGGGATCTTCAGAAACCGGTTGTGAGTATCGGCATATCCGCAGTGATAACCATAAAAAAAGGGAAACATGCCGGTGAAGACATGTTTCCCTGAATGTAAGCAATTCACGCTATCTGGTTAAACGGTAATTTAGCCCTGGTAATTGGAATGGGAATGCTGAACCAGATTCGGGTTCGCTTCAAGCTGATCGCGGGGAATCGGGAAGACCGTTCTCCACGATTCGGAAGCATCTTTCTCCCACCACGGATCGTTAAACCGGGTGGCATTGCCGCTGTTGCTTTCGAAACGGATCAGGTCCTGCCGACGCCAGATTTCGTAGAAGAACTCCCGTCCGCGTTCAGCAAGCAGGTTGTCGGCGGTAAGCTGGCTAAAGTCATCCACATTGGCACGGTTGCGCACCATGTTTACCAGATTCAGTGCTTCCTGGCTGCTGGGATCTTGTCGCCAGAGTGCCTCGGCCTTCATCAGCAGAACATCAGCATAGCGGAAAATCGCGTAGTCGTTGCTGAGGTTGGCGCTGGCCCCGAGCTCAATATCCCATTTACCGATGCGGGCACCGCACTGGCGGCAGGCATTGGGTTCCAGCTCGTTAATCGCCGGGGTAAATACTACCTGCGCACCGTCATCATCGAAATCCGAGAAGACGGCATCGTCCGTCACAGGCTCGCCGCCCGCGGTAAACTGCGGTCCGACCAGGAAGCTGTTGCGGCGATCATCGAGTGTTCCCTGCCGCTCCTGGCCGTCGGCACCGATTACAGTTCCCAGATCCCCGGGATTTTGCTGGGGATCGATGAAGGAGAGATAGAACTCCTCCTGCGTGGAGAAGCCGTTCCAAGGCTGCGATTCAAGCTGAAAGGTCCCCTGGCTGCCGTAGTGCAGTGACGCCTGGTGGAAGTTCATGCCCCCCAGGAATACCTTGTCGTACGGAACGGCAAAGATGAACTCCGGTGAGCCTGAGTTGTTGGTGACAAAATTGTCACGGAAATTGCCAGCCAGGCTGTAGTTTCCGGAGTTGATGATCGCGTTCAGGTGGGTAAGCGCATCATCCCAGCGGGGGGTGCCGGTGTAAACCTCGGCGTTCAGGTACAGCTTGGCAAGCACGAAGTGGGCCACCCACTTGTTGGCTCGACCATAGGTGCTCTGCACGTCGGTGCTTACATCATCGATATTGTCAAGCAGTTCCTGCTCAACGAAATCGAATACCGCCTGCCGGCCCTGCTGGAAATCCTGGCTGGGCTGTTCAGGGGCTTCCGGAGCGTTTTCGAAACTGGTGATGATCGGCACGTTGCCGAACATATCCAGCAGCCAGTAGTAGTAGAAGGCCCGCATGATCTTCAGCTCGGAGATGAAGGCGGCCGCGTCCTGCTCATCGGCGGCTCCGCGCTCCACGGCCTGTTCAAACTGGAAAATCAGGCGGTTGGCGTTGTTGACACCGCTGAAGAGCGTCTGCCAGGCACCATTCAGGTGCGGCTCATCATATCTCCAAGTGTGGCGGTGCTGGCGCAGCCAAACGCCGCCGTCAAACCAGTCCTGCCCGCGCTGCGGGAAGACCCCCTCGTCGGAGGCCACCTCGTTGGAGTTTTTAAACCCGCTGTTTCCTCCGAAGCTGGAGAGCGGTCCATAAGCGTCACCCATCGCGGAAATAAATTCCTGTGGAGTTTGGAAAAAGTTCTCGGATGTTACCTGGTCGGTAACATTGTCGGTAAGATCGGTACATGAGGCCAATATCATTACGACCCCGAGTACCAGTATCAAACCGATTTTCGGTATGTTGGATAGTCGTTTACACATAATCTGCTCCTCTTTAGCTTTAGCTGATTAAATTTCTAAAACTCAAGGTTGATACCCAGTGAGAACGTCCTGCTGGTAAACCACTGATTTCTGCGCTCGATACCCGGAGCCAGTGGGTTGTCACCGTTATCGTCCACATAACGCGGCTCAGGGTTGATGCCCTTGTAATTGGTGATCGTAAAGGCATTGTTCACCGAGGCGTACACGCGCAGTCTCCGTACGTTGTCCAGTTGCGACACCGGGAAGGTGTATCCCAGCGTGGCGTTTTGCAGTTTCACAAAGTCGCCGTTCTCGACCTGGAAATCGGAGAATTGCGGTGATTCGGACAACGTACGCTCATTCGGACCCCGGTTTACGAGATCAAATGCCGAATCGAGGACGTTATATGAGGAGATCTGGTTCGGTGTCTCGTAGAAGAGACGGAATGTATTAACCAGCTGATGCCCGAA
>JAWVZC010000482.1:0-2597 GCA_033722415.1 Balneolaceae bacterium
CAGCGGTCAGCGGTCAGCGGAAAATGACACTTTTTCCCACGTAAACAGCAACACATTTTTTTATGTTTTCCCAGGTTTTGTAGGCGACAAATCTGAAATTGAACGAATTTAATTAGCTATCAGCCCCTCCATTCTGACATATTGAGACACTGTTCCCAGTTCACTCTCCACTGTAAATCACCGTTGTTTTATCCAGGCCGGTATTGCCGGTGACGGGATGATACGCGTACACGGTAATCTCGTAGGCCCCGCTTTCGGTGGGATTGAACACGCCCTGGAAGGTGCTTGTTTTGCCGGCATAAGTCAGCGGCACCGATTCGATCTGCTCGCCGTCCTTTTTGACCAGGGCGGGTATCTCATATTCATTGCTGTCCCACAGTCCGCCGGGTGAGGTCGGGCAGCCGCACATCATCACGAGGTTTGCGCGTATCGGGATCTCGCCGGATGTAGTTCGCTCGTGCGCCTGCGGAGCCAATACATCCACGGCAAAGCCCGGGATTTCCAGGAGTATGCCATCCCCGGTGATATTCTTGCCCGGTATCAGCCAGAGCTGCGTGGTTGATGTAACCTGCGACTGTGCCTGGGCATAGGGAGCGGTAGCCTCAACCGTAACAAACACCGGTTCCTCGAGCTGCAGCGTGGTTTCGAACTTTGCCGCACCGGGGGTACTGAGCTGCATGTGGCGTTCATGCGGGGTGTTCATTAGCCTCTCGGTATCGCCTGTTGCCCCTTCTGTCTTGCCACTGGCAAGTATCTGGCCGGTTTCAGCATGTTTAATTACGATATAGGCCCCGCCCATGGAGCTGCCGATGAACTTGGCATCCTTGGATTTGGCACGGACTACGATCGTTGTGGCTTCGCCCTGGGCAGTAAGGAGTTCGGGGGAAAGCAACAGGAAGAGGGAGAGTAAAACCAGGAGTTTTTTCATAACCGTATTCAGATTTACGCCATTTTCAGTTCAGTTATGCTGTCACCACATGATAAGATAACAGAGCGTATGAAGAGAACATGAAAACTTCCTGCCGGGTTGCAGGTCTGAGTAGTCAGTGCCGAAGCTGCTACTGCTGCTGTTCTTTGATGATATAAAGCACACGGTAATCGGAGGTCTGGAACTTGTTTTCAGCTCTCATATCGATCTTCACTGCCGGTTCCTGGAGCCGGTCGGCAAGCGTGAACTGCTGATCGCCCGCGATATCACTGAAATCCCAGCGGATGGAAACCGGTCCCTGCCCTTCTTGCGGTGCAAATTCGAGCTGCCAGACCACCCGGTCTGTGGTCAGCGGACGCATATCGCCCCTGAGGTTATAATCCTCGATCAGGAAGTTGGCGAAAAAGGATCCCGATGGTGGCTGCGGTGGTGCTTCCAGGTCCAGCTGCGGATCATAACCGGCGGTAGCGCCCTCCTGCATTCCGAGATAGAGTTCCATGCTGTTTTGGGCATCCGAGACCGTTACAGAGTCGAAAAACGCATTCACTTCCGGTTCAGGTTGCCGAAAATTGGCCGTCAGATTCATATCCCGAGTAATCGTGAAGATCAGCGGGTTACTGCTGGCGGTGGTGTCTCCGGTCCACTCTGCAAATTCCCAACCTTCGTTGGGCGTAGCCCGTATCTCAATCATGGCCCGGTCACGGTAGTAGGCCGAATCGGTGCTTACCGTTCCCGATCCGGGTGGTGCCACTGTCGCTGAGAAACGATGCTCATCAATCGGACACTGGGTCAGGAACAGGGCCATGAATGTATAGATTACAAACTCTCGCATAACAGTTACTGAATTTCAGAATGTGAATATAAAAAACACCGGGATGCCATCTGTCTGTTATTTGATCAAGGTTATTTTTTGTACCTCCTGGTGTGAACCCGCCAGAATCTGTACAAAGTAGATGCCGCTGGAAAGATCCGAGGCATTAAACCTGATCTGGTAGTTACCGGCGGAGTGCTCTTTATCGACCAGCCTGGTTACCTTCTGGCCAAGGAGATCATACACTTCAAGCGTGACCTGCATCTGTTCAGGAATGGCGTACCGTATGGTGGTAGCGGGATTAAAGGGATTGGGATAACTGGGTTTCAGTTCCACTGTTTCCGGCAATTCCCCGGCAGTTTCCCCAACCGGCATCAGTGACAGGTAGTCAACGGGTTTGTTAATATAGCTTTCGGTGCCGGGTTGCAGGGTCAATATTTCGGGTTTCTGTCCTTCCCGGAAAAGTGTGAGGCGATACTCATCGTTATTAACAGCATTTTCCAGTGTAACCGCAACGGGAAATTCCGCAGCCTCAAGAGATACCGTAACGCTGTCGCTCTCGGAAAGCCGGTAATCGTCTGCCAGGCGTACGTCGAGGTCGGGCCTGGGCGGTTGTGGCGGCAGGGCGAAATTTTCCCGGTTCCATCCCCCACTGAGTCGCCCCCCGATAAAAAGGTGTTGCGTTATCCCCTCCGCTTCAAAAGTCAACCGATCAAAACTGTTCTGCACCTCATCCTGCGCCAGACTTTTGCCGGACTTCTCCTTGCCGGTAACATTACCTGCACTGCTGATTCGAATTGTTCCCGCTGCAGATGCCTTTAGAAAATATCCCCTGCCGGGATGAAGTTCTTGCACTGC
>JAWVZC010000483.1:0-2596 GCA_033722415.1 Balneolaceae bacterium
ACAAAAATTGGCCGATTTATTCGAAAATCTATCTCTACGAAACTCAGATTTTAAAATGCAATCGATCTTCAGTCGATTGTAAATATCTTCGGATCTATTTTTTTAGGCGGATGATAACATTCAATCAGCAAGCGTACCATCACTCAGTCTTTTCAAATACCATCCGGTAGTGATCGAATAGTTCCCGTTCAAAGCAGATCCTGTTGGGACCGGTACTGAGCAGGGCCCTGAAGTTAATGTCGGTGAGATACCTGGGCAGCAGCGTGAGCAGGAAGGCGTATTTCTTCAGGTCAAACGACCGGTATCTTTTTTCCCACTGCCGGATCGTTTCAATATAGTCCAACCGTCCGCTGCTCTTGGAGAGTAGTTTAAAAAGCGGTTCGGCATTTTTAATCACCATCTCCGATCCATAGGGCAGCCATGATCCCGGGAACTGCTTCTCCATCAATGCCAATATATAGGCATCCGACCCCTTGGGGGCGTTGATGTCGATATCCTCATAATCGATCATATTTTTGCCGAACACCATCGTCTGCAGGTACATCCTCCCGCCGGATGGCAACAGGTCATACACCGTACGGAAAAATCGCCGGTACACCTCTTCCTGTTTTCCCGCTTTATACTCTTCAACCGAACAGAAATGTTCAAAGGCACCCAGCGAGGCCACGGCGTCGAATGTTCCGTAATCATCCGGCGTCACTTCCAGGCAGTTCTTGATATAGACCTCCAGCCCGTTTTTTCTGCACGCTTCGGCCTGGGCATCGGATAATGTGAGCCCGATACACTTCGCCCCGACCTCGTTGGTAATATAATTGACCAACGGCCCCCAGCCGCATCCCATGTCCAGCACACGGCTTTCGGGTGTGATATTCAGCTGTCGGACGATAAACCGGTGCTTCGCTTTCTGGGCCTCCTCGAGGCTCATGGAGAAATCCCCGTTGTACATGGCTCCGCTGAAATCGGCCATTTCCCCCAGGCTCAGCCGGAAAATCCGGTCGATGGTACTGTAGGTAAAATCAAGATCTTGTTTGTCTGCCATAAGATTCCATTAATCTGAATGAAAATTGTCAGCAATAAAAAAAGCCCGCTCTCTTGTAGGAGGCAGGCTTTTAAATTCGAATGTGAATACCGTGAACTTATTCGTAATCCAGGCTACGCACGTTAATAGCACTTAAGCCTTTGGGGGTTTCTTCAACATCAAATTCTACCGCCTCATCGTCTTCAAATCCCTGGCCATACCCAAGACTTTCAACGTTGTTTTTGTGAACGAAAATGTCATCCCCTCCTTCATCAGGAGCGATAAATCCATATCCTTTTTGAGTATCGAAAAATTTTATTTTGCCTTGTTGTGACATATGGTATTGTGTTTTATACACCTGTTGGCTTCGTCTTGAGAAAGGAGTTGGGTTAACGCATCGATCCTAAAAAGTACACTTCTCAGGTGGGTAATTAAATTTAACGTTGCAAGGTACTATTAATAACGCACAATACCTATTTATACCCGATGCACCATCCTTGTTGATCATGGATGAGAAATATCAGGCACCTTTCCGCCAGGTTGACCGGGCCAAACAGGGGTGGGCATGATAGGGTATCTCGGAAGCGGCTCCACGGGAGGTGTTATGGTCACGGTAATGGATCTATCCCAATTATTATTCCCGGAATCGAATACAGTTTATTTGTTGTTTCCGATATTCCGTTTAATTTTTACAGCAACAGATAAGATCGGCCGGCGGCCGGTCGTTGTAATCCGGCAATAGATATAGGAAGGTGTGCGATGAACTAAGTAAAGTGGACGATTGTCCTGGTGTTGAGTCTGATCCTTGTATTGCTGGTGGTACAGAATACGGCGTCCGTTCAGGCGAACATTCTTTGGTTTTCGGCAGAGATGTCGCTGGTTGTGCTTCTGTTCCTAACCGGTGCCATTGGCTTCGTGTCGGGACTGGTGCTCGGTTTGCTCTTAAAAAGCAGAGGGGCCATCTCCATCGAAGAGCAGCAATCGGAGTAACACAAGGAGCTGTTCGTCAAGAATTTATAAGCTTGTAGATATCATATGGGGTTCGAACAGCTGTTGATTTTGGGTGTGTTATTATTTGTGTTTATCGGGTTGGTGATCGACCTGTGGAGCCCGGACGGTATCTTGTTGACGGCCCTGGCAATCCTCACAATCAGCGGAGTACTCAGCCTTGAACAGGCTTTTCAGGGGTTTGCGAATACCACCTTAATTGCGTTGGCAAGCCTGTATGTGGTATCAGCCGCAATGCGGGAAAGCGGTGCGCTGGATCGGGCCAGTGCGTTTATTTTGGGCCGGGAAACAAGGAAAATACAGCGAATTTTGTTGCGGTTGTGCCCCAGCGTATCCCTGTATTCCGCGTTTTTGAATAATACACCGGTTGTTGCTATGGGGATTCCCGCTATCCGGCGATGGGCACTGAAAAATAATATTGTCGTCTCAAAACTGCTCATGCCTCTCTCCTTCGCCGCTATTTTGGGAGGGCTCTGTACCCTGATCGGGACCAGTACCAACCTGATTACTCACGGGCTGCTGCAAAGCCACGGATTTGAGGGACTCTCCTTTTTCGAGCTGGCCTGGGTG
>JAWVZC010000484.1:0-2556 GCA_033722415.1 Balneolaceae bacterium
CTTCTCCAGTTCGGCATTCTCATAGATGAAGGCCGCAAGATTATCAACAGTGCCCGACGGAACCAGCGGTTCGGGTCCAAAGGTTCCCTGGTCGTCATGCTTGTATTCGAGTCCGACCTGCCCGGAAAATGCACCGACCCCTGGGTGATGGACAAGCACCCGGCTGGTAAATGTTTTTCGCAGGATATCCAGGCCCAGGGTTTCGTCGGTCAGATTATCACGCGGAACCGCATTGGCCCCACCCGGGCTCGACTGCCGGAGATTACGGGTATAGGTAACGGTCGATCGATCACCCAGTTGTTTCCGGGTTTGACTGATCCTTCAATATTCAGCACATCATTCTGGAGATATTGGCCCAGTCCTTTCCCGTTGGGCAGCATGAAGTTATGCTCGTTTTGCCAGTGGGTGAACTCGGTGTTTACATCCCAGTTTCGTATGCTGTAGCCGATGCCGATCGAGCCGTTCACCTGGTCAAAATCGGTGTTGTTCAGTTCCCCGGAAAATTTGGGGGCTTCCGTGTCATCTGTTTCCCGGAAGGTGGGAACATCGGGGGCATGCATGTTGCTGCCCGCCCTTCGGATAATCGAACCGCTCCAGCCGAAGCCGCCGGATGCTCCCTCGAGATGCACGCCTGCGGCCAACTCGCTGTTGTTGGTGGAGTACTCGGCCAGGGTCTGGCCCCGAACAAAATTGTCCCGGTCCAGGGCCTGCGGGATACTGCCCGAGATGATATTTACGGCCCCGCCGATGGCATCGGAACCGTACTGCACGTTTGAGGCGCCCCGAACCACCTCGATTCGTTCGGCGGTAAAGGGATCCACATTGGGTGCGTGACGCACTCCGTACTGCTGGTACTCCATCGGTGTGCCGTCGTCAAGCACGCGCACACGGCTTCCGCTCAGCCCCCGAATCACCGGTTTGCCGGTTTGTGAACCGGTCTGGATCGTTGTCACACCGGCCAGCTGATCGATACTGTCGCCCAGCGAAGTCTGCTGGGTGGATAATTTATTTTTGCCCGCAAGTACATCTACATCGGTGGGAGTGGTCAGCGGATCGCTGGCGTAAGGGGTACCGGTAACGGTTATTGTTTCCGTTTCCAGGGTTTGTTCTTGCAGCGTTACTTCCAGATAGGCTGTTTCATCCCGTTCAACAGTAACTTTCCGATTTACCTTGGAGTATCCGACAAATGAGAAAACAATGGTATACCTTCCGGTTGGAACATCAGCAATGCGGAACGTACCGTCATTTTCGGAGATGGTACCACGGTTAAGTTGCGGGAGAGCGATGTTCACTCCGGCAAGAGGTTCATTTTTGGAATTCGTGATTTTACCCTCAATGGAACCCCCGTTTTGGTTTGCAGTTACGCCAGTAACAGGATTCAGAAGAATTATGACTAAACCGATCGCGAATATGGAAGGGACGGAAGTGTATAGTTTTTTCATAAATATTTTCAAAAGATTGAGCAGTTCACATTTGCTGTAGCTCGATTGGACCTTTCTCAGGAACAGGGGGGCGACTTGTTTTGGGCCGGGCCCGGACAGGCCTTAACCGCAACAAATTGCTGCTCATTCAGGGCTATACCCGCCAGGTCAAGATTTTTATCGGCCTTCCCTTCAGCTACTAAGTCTGCATTGGTACTAAACAGACATATCGGGCACTCGAACGTGCTTTCAGTAAGCTGGTGCTCCAGGGGCGTACGGCTATCGTGAAAAAGATTCTCAAGCTGGTGGATGTGGAAGAAGGAGAGGTTGAGACAGAGTCCGGCCAGGAGGGCGAGCGTAGCCGGCCATTTTCTATGTCTCAATAGCAATGGTACGTTGCTTGGTTACACTTCTGTTAGAAATAAATACGATACAGCAGGGAAACGTTTCGACCCGGTTCGGGAACCAGTTCCTTGATTCGTGAAAGGTGGCTCCGGTAGGTGTCGTCCAGCAGGTTCTCAATATTCAATGAAAGCGTGTGAAGGATATTGCCTTTCTGGAAGCGGTACTGCCCGAACAGATCAAACACCATAAATCCGGCAGTGGGTGTTTCGAACTCTCCTGTCCTGTTTTGTTCGGTGGCCCAGCGCAGCCGAAATCCGCCCTGGTAGGTCGATCCGCCGTATTTCAAACCCAGGTTACCCTTCAGCGGGGGAATCATCGGGAGGCTCCGGTAGGAATCCCCGCTGCCGGTAAGGGCTTGTTCTTCCTCGGTTCGTTTTCGTCGCCCAAGCGTGTAACTTGCCGACCCGGTGACGGCCAAGCCCGGTTGAAACTGCCATTCTCCAGAGAGTTCGAACCCGTAAAGCTCCGCATCGGCCCCGATAAACTGGTATTCATTCAGCGAGGGAAAGCGGATGCTGGCACGTCCGGTATTGCGCGGGTAGATATAGTTGCTGAATCCGTTGTGAAATCCCGTCACTTCTGCCGAGATTGCGTTGCCGCGATAGCGCAGGAAAAGTTCTTTTCCGAGCCCCCGCTCCGGGGTGAGATCGGGATTGCCGATTTCGAACGAGTAGGAGGCCAGGTGCGGACCTTCCGAGTAGAGCTCTTCCTGGGAGGGGGCGCGGAACGA
>JAWVZC010000485.1:0-2543 GCA_033722415.1 Balneolaceae bacterium
ATACGCAGAAAAGGTTCAACCAATAATTAATTAACTGATAAGAAAATGAATTGGCTTACACAGGAGGAAGCAGAAACCCTTGTTACAGCGTGCCTCAGCGAGATTGCCGACTGGAGTGGAGATCCCGGTGAGTTTGAACTGCGTACCATCCCCGACCAACACAAGATATCATTCATGAAGTGTATCCAGGAAAAAATGAATGATCGCGATTTGCATATTGATCTCTCGCTGAACGACCCGATCTCCGGCATCAACAATATGGAGCGAATTATCGATCTTATCAATTACCTCTACAACAACCAGGCGGAATTATGAGGCAAGATTCAAGAGTTGGAGTCCGGTGCGTGGCATGCTCGCTGATTTTCCTATTTCTGTGGTGGCATCCGGCCGATGCCCAGGCCCAGGAACGGATCACATTCAGTGATTACGATATCCAGGTTACGATCAACACCATTACCGGGGGCGACAAGGGGGGATCCGGCATCTCCATTTCCGTCAACGGTATTCTCAATATACCGGATACCGTACGGGTGGAACTCAAAAGCCGCCCGAATGTCTACCTCGGGTATACGGCGTTTAACCGGGAGGAGGTCCTGGCAGATACCGTTCTCAGGGCCCGAATGAAGGGATTCCAGGTACGATTCCGGGCTACGGATGATAAGTTCCTGAACAGGATCACCAACCCCCAGAACAAACTGTACCTGGTGCCGGACGGGGATATCGTGTTTGATGCCAGTGCTGTGGATAATGACGGACGGGTTGTTGAACGATTTCAGTACGTTCTTACCCCACAGTCGGTGAAGGAGAAGACCTTGCTTCGCGGCATCTCCATCACGGAACAGCAGCGGGAGGAACTGATCGACGCCCGCGGGGGATATCAGAGCATTTACTATAACAACTTTGATACTGGCTGGCGACAGGGGGTTTCAGACACGGTGCGAAATAACGCCTATGTCGATTTTTCTTTTGCGCAGCCCCTGAGTGATATATTTTCCCTGGGCCTGGGCGGGCTGCTGAGCACGGAGGTCGATGACGAGTTTGCGTTCCTGGAAATTACGCCCTTTATGCTGAATTCGAGGGATCGCACCTATTCGATCTCCGGAACCTACCAGTCCAGCCTCAACGGGGACAGCCAGCGGTTTATGGCCCGGGCATCATACCGGAGCATCTTTGAAAATGTAATCGACCTTACCCGCGGCTACGACCGCCTGCGGGTTAAACCGATGGTGAGTGCCGGCATCGGGGCGATGTACTTCACCAAGACACCGGACCCCGACCTCGAAGATACGGTCATTATTGAACCGTACATCCAGTTCTTTTACAACATCCCGGTGCTTGATAAATATATTATCAGGCTGGATTTCATGGCCTACACCCGCACCAACGGCGACCTGGTTCTGGACCTGAAGAACGCCACGGAGTGGCAGGCGGGGATCGACCTGGGATACGACGTGGGACAGTCCACCAAGGCGGTGGCGAAATATTCCTACGGCACCTTTGGTTTGACCAACGAACAGGATCAGCAGCTGATGGTGGGGATGATCGTAGACCTGTTTAATTAGTCGGAGATCTTCAGGCGAAGACTTCTGATTCATTATTCACCGGTCTGATATCCTGGATCTGTAGATGCCCTGTGTAAATGTGATCAGTTCGCCATGGAATAACCTTTTTCAGGCTTATAAAGCCTGAACTTTTCCCTTCCGGTAAAACCGTTCCCCTGAATGATGATATTTCCCCATAAAAGCACGTCTGACCGCCGGGAAGGCGGTCAGACAGGGGAGAAGTGGGCTCCTCCGAGAACGCAATAAGCCGGTCACTTGCTGAGATAGAGATTTTTGAATTCATACGGCTTTTTGAAATGATCATCGTTGAAATCTTTGGCAAAATAGATGGTTTCGCCGGTCGATTTCATCTCCGGGCCCAGTTCTTTCTTTACTTCGGGGAATTTATTGAACGGAAATACCGGCTCCTTGATTGCCCACTTGTCGAGCTTCGATGTAAGGTCCTCTTTCGGGAAATCACTGAGCTTGGCTCCCAGCATCACCTTCACGGCGATCTGTGCCTCCGGCCGTTCGGTTGCCTTGGCCAGGAAGGGGATGGTGCGGGTAGAGCGGGGGTTGGCCTCTAGCACGTACACTTTTTCGTCTTTAACAGCATACTGCACGTTCAGGAAGCCGATGATCCCCATTTCGTCGGCGATCCGCTCATGGTATTCCCGGATAGTGTCGAGCACTTCATCGCTCAGGGAGTATGTGGGGATCACAGCGGTTGAGTCGCCCGAGTGCACCCCGGCCGGCTCAATATGCTGCATAATACCCGCGATATGGAGCTGTTCGCCGTCGTAAACCGCATCCACATCCACCTCAACGGCGTCTTCCAGGTAGCGGTCGATAAGGAAGTCGTTTTCGGGGTGGGTTTTCAGGATCTTTTCGGTATAGCGCTTCAGCTCCTCCTCCTTGATGGCAATCCGCATGCCCTGCCCGCCAAGGACGTAACTGGGACGGATCAGCACCGGGTATCCGATTTCACGCGCCACGTTGAGC
>JAWVZC010000486.1:0-2495 GCA_033722415.1 Balneolaceae bacterium
CACCTACCGTTTCCTTGAAAAGGTGATCGATGAGCTGGTTGCCATGTACAAGGCTGCCGGGGCCCCGCTCGACCGCATCCACATGGGGGGTGATGAAGTGCCGGCCGGCGTATGGGAACAGTCGCCCGCCGTGCAGAAGCTCATTGCGGAACACCCGGATATCGATTCTACCGGTGATCTGTGGGGATACTTTTACCGCCGCGTAAATACCATGCTTAATAAACGCGGATTCCGGCTGTACGGATGGGAGGAGATCGGGATGAAGGAGGCGTTATGGGGTGGCGAATCTCACTCCGTGGCCGATACCGCCTTTGCCCAGGAGGACGTCCAGGTGGACGTCTGGAACAATGTCATCGGGTACGGCGCCGAAGATCTCGCCTACCACCTGGCAAACGCTGGATACAAGGTTGTGCTTTCAGGAGTTTCCAACTTCTATTTTGACCTGGCATACCAGAAATCATTTTCCGAACCCGGCCTCTACTGGGGCGGGTTCAACAGCCTGGAGAAACCGTTTGCCTTTATCCCATTCGATTATTTCAAAAATGCCGATACGGATGTCATGGGACGCCCGCTCAAACCTGGTCATTTCGACGAAAAGGTTCGTCTTACCGAAAAGGGTCGCTCCAATATCGTCGGCATTCAAGGGCTGTTGTGGGGGGAAAAGCTGATCAGCGACGACCGCCAGGAATACATGTTGCTGCCCAAGCTGCTTGCGATGGCTGAACGAGCCTGGGCCCCGAAACCCTCATGGGCTGAAGGAAACTGGACAGCAGCTAACAGAGAGGCATACCGGCTGGCGTGGTCGCGTTTTTTGCATCGTGTTGCCAGGCGCGAACTGCCGCGCCTGGATCACTACGCAGGCGGATATCAGTATCGCATTCCCACTCCCGGAGCGGTTATCCGGGACGATACGCTGCACGCCAACAACCAGATGCCGGGTTACACGATCCGCTATACGACCGATGGGGCTGAACCGACCGGCAACAGCCCCATCTATTCCGAACCTGTCCCGATTGACCCTAACTCGACCGTCAAACTTCGAGGATTTAACACCAACGGCCGTGGTGGAAGAAGTGTTACCCTGCACCTCCACTGAACAACCTATTCACCAGAAACCGGATTAAAGAATGCCCAGGGTAGAAATCACATATTGTACGCAATGCCGGTGGCTTCCGCGCGCCTGCTGGATGGCACAGGAGCTGCTTACCACGTTCGAATCCGAGCTTGACGGCGTTACCCTGGTGCCCGGCAGTGGCGGCACTTTTGATGTCAGCCTTGATCAAAAGCGAATCTTTTCCAGGGCCGAAGAAGGACGGTTCCCCGAATCAAAGGAACTGAAACAGCTTGTCAGGGATCATATCGCCCCGGAAAAAGATCTGGGACACAGCGACCGCCGGTAACGTCACCATTCGCCCTGTTGTTTCCGAAGATTCACGGACTGGACCAGTAGCAGCCGATTCGCAATTCAAACCGGAACTGATCCCCTTGCACCACATCGATGTGATCTCACTGATGAATTACAGTCAGATCCAGGAAAAAATGACATTTATCGATAAAAACTTACCTCCCGTCAGATTATCTTTTTACATTACTGGAAATCAATAAATCCAGACTTCAGTTAGAGCAATGATCCGATACCACATATATATTGCAGCCATTTTCCTGATTTCCACATCGATCGCCTCGGCGCAGCAGGCGAATTCGGACGACAACAGCAAATGGATACCGCTTTTCAATGGACAAAACCTGGAGGGCTGGATGCCCAAGTTCACAGGCAGCGAGGCAGGTGTTAACTATAATAACACGTTCAGGGTGGAGGATGGAATCCTGAAGGTTTCGTATGAAAATTGGGATTCATTCAACGGGGAGTTCGGCCATCTCTTCTATGAAAAACCCTTCAACGATTACCGGCTGCGGGTGGAATACCGTTTCGTCGGGGAACAGGTTGATAACGGTCCCGGGTGGGCCATCCGCAATAACGGTATCATGATACATGGCCAGCATGCCGAAGATCTCCGGGTAGACCAGGAATTTCCCGTCTCCTTGGAGATCCAGCTGCTTGGCGGTAACGGGACCGACAGGCGCACCACCGCCAATATCTGTACGCCGGGAACCAATGTGGTTATTGACGGAGAACTGGTAACCCAGCACTGCATCAACTCCAGTTCCGACACCTATCACGGCGACCAGTGGGTAACTGCGGAAGTAGTCGCCCGGGGTAATAATATCAAGCATTACATCAACGGAAACCTGGTATTCGATTACCATGACCCGTAGCTGGATCCCAGCGATCCGGATGCCGAAAAAATGCTGGAGGCCGGCCATCCGAAAATTCTTACCGGGGGATACATCTCCATCCAGGCGGAGAGTCACCCGACCGAGTTCCGTACCATCAAAATTCAACCGCTGGACTGATACGATCGGGCTGAATGGAGAACACCATCTTTATACAACCTTCAAATGACAAGAGTAGATTCCCGGCTTACAACTGAACC
>JAWVZC010000487.1:0-2465 GCA_033722415.1 Balneolaceae bacterium
GGTTGGATCAGATGGCAACAAACCAGGGAATGCCCTCTGCGTCATCCCGGACCCCGATCCGGGATCTGGTGGTGGCAGTGAGCGTTGATTTGTTACGAGCCGAGCTCAACGGCAGCAGCCTTGCAAGATCCTGAAACAAGTTCAATATGATATACTGACTACTTTTTTAACCGTTAAACGCGTTATATTCAGTAAGCTTCGGTACGTCTAATAGAACTCACGTTAATATATGGTGTGTGTGAACTGTCAAACACCGTAACCCGCTCTCAGGTGAGATAACACCGCCCAGGGATATAAATTTATGTGGTCACGGCGATGCATCCCGCGGTGCCCTTACCCCGAAGTCGCCTTCCTATGGCGTAACCGAATACCATGATACTCAAAACCGTGCATAGTGGTGGGTCTTCTCCAGTTCCTTGTAATATTCTAGGGAGTGGGCCGGCGTTTCATATCCTTCCGGGATTGGTCGGTCAGCATGGGTTTGAAAATAGAGTACGCACGCATTTCTCCACCAAACCGCATCCTCTTCCTGGATCTCGAGTAGCGCTTTTACATGTTCGTAGCGTTGCCGGTCGATGCTTCCTTCAAGGGTGGCCCATTTTCGCTGCATTTCACGTACATCATCCACTCCCTGGTAGTAGCGATGTACAAGTTCTTCCCAGAGCGTGCGCCCGGTTGACATCCGGTGATCCCAAGACACATGGTGGAACCAGAGCAGATATTCTTCGGGCGTATTCTCCAGCTCGTCGAACTGTTCGGTAACCTCGGTATAATACTGGTTGATTGCGTTGGATCCCGATTGGGTGCGGTCAAACCCGATGCCCCGTTTATCGGCACGATGGTAGTAGACGGCGGTCCAGTCGGGCCGCGGCATCTCCGAGGTCCAGGGCGCCGGACCGTAGTGATGGCCCTGCGCACAAAGGTGGGTGAGTCCCAGCGGGGTACGGTATCGGACACCCGCCTCCCGCGACATCATCATGATCTCTCTTGTGGTTTCCACCAGATCAGGATCGTGGGTAAAGGTCATGCGAATCCACTCATCGGCGATCGCCCCGGCCGTCAGCGTGTGATCCCAGGCCAGGCGTCCGAAGGCGTACCAGTTGGACTGACCGAACGGGTGCCCTGTCCAGTTGCGATCTGAACCGGTATTTGCCACTCCGGCAATCCCGGTATGATCGTACTCGAATACACTGCCATCGACCACCTTCGCGACCGTGGAGCCCTTTCCCCTGGCAAAGGTGTCCCAGTTCAGGGCTTCCGTGTAAAGTGGTCCCAGGTAAGTTAGATTTTTGCTGAATCCAAAATATTCTTGTGTGATTTGAAGCTCGAGCATGGTATGGGTCTGGGGCAGCGCCCCGAACAGCGGATGGAACGGCTCCCTCGGCTGAAAGTCGATCGGTCCGTTTTTTACTTGTAAAATTACGTTGTCAGCGAACTGGCCGTCCAGCGGCACAAACTCGTCAAACCCCTCCCGGAATCGATCCTCCTGTTCCGGGCTGTAGACAAAGGCTCTCCACATGACGATCCCCCCGTATGGTGCCACCGCTTCAGCCAGTACGTTGGCGCCCTCGGCATGGGTACGCCCGTAATTCTGTGGGCCGGGCTGTCCTTCGGAATTCGCTTTTACCAGGAACCCGCCGAAATCGGGAATATGCTTATAAATTTGATCGACCTTGTCTTTCCACCACTGCTGAACTTCGGGATCGAGTGGATCGGAAGTGTCAAGCCCGCCGACCCGTTCCGGCGCAAAAAAATTGGCCGAGAAATACACTTTTATGCCGTAAGGACGGAAGGTATCTGCTAGTTTAGCGGCCTTGCTGATATATTGCTCCGTAAGCATACGGGGATCAGCGTTCACGTTGTTCAACACCGTGCCATTAATACCGATGGATGCATTGGCCCGGGCGTAATCGTGGTAGCGCGGATCTTCATATTGCTGCAGCCATTTCCAGGTCCACAGTGAAAGCCCGGCATAGCCGCGCTCCACCGTGCGGTCCAGGTTATCCCAGTGATTCAGCAGGCGATGCTGTATTTTGGGGGTTTCTGCCACGGAAAGATCTCGAAGATCCTGGTGATTTTGCAACATCCGCAAAAAGTGGAACGTGCCGTAAAGTGCCCCGATGTCGCTGTTTGCAGCAACGACGATATGCTGCTGTTTCCCAGCGGTAACCTGTTTGATGAGAAAGCCTTCGGGACCCAGTTCATCCAGTATCGATCTCTCGACAAGGGCCGACAACCGACCGGATCGGCCGGCGGCCGTAATGACAAGGGAGGGTGCATCGGCAATTGAATTCCCCGGGGGCACTTCCACACCGAGTAACCCGCTCAAACCTCGGTCAATCTCATCCCGAATGATGGAAAACGTTTCACTGTTTTCCTCGATCACCACCTGCTTCAGCGCCGTACGATATGCCTGGAGCCGGTCGGCATCCTCTACCTGCTCGTAACGCAGCCACAGCCGGGAA
>JAWVZC010000488.1:0-2457 GCA_033722415.1 Balneolaceae bacterium
CTTCGGAACACAAACAGCGTGTTCCTGCCCTCGAAATGACGCCGTTGGGGAATGTTCTGCCCTTTAACCCAACCGTTGGCGTCATCTTGACCGGAATCCCGCGGGTTTCGGGATGGAGTGGAGAGATCTCATCCGTGATATGGAGGCTAACAATCAGTGCCTGTTTTATATCGAACTGACGTTAAGTAGTATTGCTCAATTACCACCCGGGTAAATAGTATTAATACCGTAACAGCGTATCTGTGGGCGGGAGTAACTAATCTACTGAATCAAATCCGTGCCAAAAACCGCCTTTTTCCCCAGCGCCCGTTCCAGCCGCCGGTGGTACTCCTCCGCCGAAATTTCGATACAGCCGAACTGGGCCAGGTGCTCTGTCCAGAACTGGGTATCCCAGAGTTCGAACCCGCCATGAACCAGGGCCTTGTGACAGTAATAGAGGGCCACTTTGGAAGCCTCCCCGGCCTCTTCGTTCTCAAACATCGACTCCCCGAAAAAGGCCGCGCCCAGTGAAACCCCGTACTGCCCGCCGACAAGGTTCCCGTCGTGATCAAACACGTCCACCGAATGGGCATACCCCAGCTCGTGCAGCCGGCAGTAGGAATCGATTATCTCATCGGAAATCCAGGTGCTGGTCCGGTCGGCACATCCCTCCATCACCGCCCGGAAGGCCGTGTTGATTTTCACCCGGTAGTGATCATTGCGGATAATGCGTCGAACATTGGAGGAGACCCGGAACCTGTCCAGCGGAATGATACCCCTCCGGCTGGCGGTATACCAGGTAGCCTCTGGGTCGTCGCGGGAATCGGCCATCGGAAACACGCCGCGTGCGTAACCGGAAAGCAGTACGTCAGGTTCTATCATGCTTAAAGTTTTGATTTTGATCCTAAAAATAGGCTGTTTCGGGGGTATCACAAAGCAAAACAGAAGGGCACAAGGCGTTTGGAGACCTCCGTGACAGCATAACCCAGAATTTTCTTAGAATAGCGACATACTGCACTGGGCTGGGATAGTTAAAAGGCACTTCAAATTAAATTCATTTTTGCTTATTGTGGATAGCGATACCCACAATCGGGATTTTTAATTGCAGAAAATAAAGGGAATAAATTGTGAATGGACTCTGGCTGGCTACGGCTGCTCTGGTAATCTTCTTTTTGGGATATCGATTTTATTCAAAATTCATAGCTGAGCGGATCTACCGGCTCGATCCCGACTTCACCACACCCGCCCATGAACGGGAAGACGGGGTCGATTTTGTGCCCACCAGCAAGTGGATCGTACTGGGGCACCATTTTACCTCCGTGGCCGGGGCCGCCCCCATCGTCGGACCTGCCATCGCCATCTACTGGGGCTGGCTGCCGGCGATACTCTGGGTAGCGCTGGGTACGGTATTCGCCGCCGGGGTCCACGACTTTGGCACGCTGGTGCTCTCGGTCCGCAACAAGGGTCGTTCCATCGGCACCCTGGCGGAAAACCTGATCGGTGAGCGGGGGCGTATCATGTTCCTGTTTATCATCCTGATCCTGGTGCTCATGGTAAACGCGGTGTTCGCCTGGGTCATTTCAAACCTGTTTATCTCTTTTCCAGCCAGTGTAATATCGATTTTCGTGCAGATTCCGCTGGCCATTTGGATCGGCTACTACACCTACCAGAAAGAGCGCAATATGCTGGTTCCCTCCATCATTGTGCTCGTCGTGATGTACGCGTCGGCAGTTATTGCCAGCTATGTCCCTGCACTTCAGATCGATCTCGTACGTTACTTCGGCGGCGAAGAGGCAACGGTACTGTTCGGACTGAGCGGGATGTCGATGGCGTTTCTCGTGTGGATTATCGTGCTGATGACCTATGTTTACATCGCCTCGGTGCTGCCGGTATGGAAGCTGCTGCAGCCGCGCGACTTTATCAACGCCGAACAGCTTATCCTGGGACTGGCCCTGCTCTACCTGGGGCTTATCTTCTTAACGCCAGAGGTCACCGCACCCTGGTCGAATCCCCAGGCCACCGACGTAAGCTGGTTTCCGTTGCTTTTTATAACGATCGCCTGCGGGGCGGTATCCGGGTTCCACGGGCTGGTCTCGTCAGGGACCACCTCCAAGCAGCTCGACAAGGATACTGATGCCCGGTTTGTGGGATACCTCGGGGCAGTGGGAGAGGGCGCCCTGGCGGTTATAACAGTGGTGGCCATCGCCACGTTCTTCGGCAGCAGCGACGCCTTTCATACCACCTACTCCTCCTTTTCGGCGGCCGGTGCCAACGGGCTGAATGCCTTTATCCAGGGGGCCGGGGAGCTGGCCACGGGACTCTACATACCGGCGGAGGCAGCACGAACCATCATCGCCGTGATCGTCATCAGTTTTGCCGCCACCACGCTCGATACCTCTGTCCGGCTGATGCGCTACATCATCTCGGAGCTCGGGGAGGTCTACCAGGTAAAGCAGCTGACGCATATCCACGTGGCTA
>JAWVZC010000489.1:0-2430 GCA_033722415.1 Balneolaceae bacterium
CCGCAGGGCGGTGACGAACTCAACATCCTGGAGAACGGACACAACTACGGGTGGCCGGTAATCACTTATGGTATCGATTACGACGGCACCATAATTTCAGAAAAAACCAGGCAGGAAGGCATGGAACAACCCATCTTCCAGTGGAATCCGTCTATAGCTGTATGTCCCGCCGAATTTGTTGAAAGCCCGCTGTTTCCCAAATGGAAACACAACCTGCTGGTGGGAGCATTGAAATACCAGGAATTGAGAAGACTTACAATTGTGGAACAGCGCGTAATTCATGAGGAGGTGATATTCAAGGGACTCGGTCGCGTTCGAGACCTGAAGTACGGACCCGACGGGGCGCTCTATGTGCTGCTTAATGGTCCGGACCAGGTGCTTCGAATCACCCCTGAAAACTGAGAGCAGTGGTGGAAACATTCATCAGGCGAAATTCACACATTTATTAGTGTTTATCAGCAGAATCAGCGGAATTGGCTGACTGGCCCCGATTTCTCACCGGATACTTTATCCATCAGCAAGGCGGGGGAGCTATTGTAGCGCAAACGACTCTCCATGCATTTAGCATGGTATTGTTCAGCCTGTGGCCGCTTATGGACCAGTTTCGACAAATCTCATCTCCCAGTCTTCATTCTCGCATCTACTCAGCATTATTCATGTCAGTATTTGCCTGCAACGGGGGTATACCATTGTCATACATCTATGTGAAACAATTCTGGCCGGCCAAGAAAGCGTCTGGTTTGCATTGCGAGCCCAAGCCTGGCCCATTGGCAATATGATCCGATTACCGGTACCTGTTTGTCTGTAAAATTTGTAAGTTTTATCCAAAAAAATCAGCACGTAAAGAGTGAACAAATCAATATCTTCTGCAGAGACATGCCGTTTGGTACTTAGGCTGTAACTATTCATATTTAGGTACATGAAAGAAGCTATTGCCAAATACCTGCGTTACCAGGATATCGAGCGAAACGCCTCGCCCCACACGATAACTTCATACAGCAACGATCTGGAGCAGTTTCTCTCTTTTGCAGCTGATTTTCTGGGTACTGATGAAGACCAGGTTGCCCTGGAATCGATTGAACGTCTGACCATCCGTTTGTGGCTGGGAGAACTCTCGGACAACCAGATAGCGAGAAATACCATCGCACGGAAAGTCGCTTCGATCCGGTCGTTTTTTAAATACTGTTACAAGCGAGGGCTGGTTGAGCAGAATCCGGCCCATCTTTTAATCGTGCCCAAACGGGAACAGCCGCTGCCCAAAACAGCCTGCAGCGAAGATATCTCGCGCATGATGGAGCTGGCTTCCGGCGACACACCCCGAAGTGCCCAGGATCGGGCTATCCTGGAACTGTTCTACGGTACCGGTATTCGACTAGGTGAACTCGTAAGCCTGGATACCGCCGATCTCAATTTTGATCTCGGTCAGGTGGTAGTTATGGGTAAAGGTGCCAAACAGCGTATCGTACCACTCGGTGCATCGGCGGTTGCCGCTCTGAAATGCCACCTGCAAACCAGGTCTGAACTGTTCGGTTCCCGAACCGATGCCGATGCGCGGTCTGCCCTGTTTCTTGCGGCCCACGGGCAGCGTATGTATCCCAGGGCCGTTCAGAGGCTTGTAAGAAAATACCTGGAACGCACAAGCGAGGTCACCCAAAAGAGCCCCCACGTATTACGTCACAGTTTTGCAACACATTTGCTGGATCGCGGGGCAGATATCCGGGTAATCAAGGAACTTCTCGGACATGCCAATCTGGCTTCCACCCAGGTGTATACCCACACGAGCGTGGAACGACTAAAGAATGTTTATGAGTTAGCACACCCAAGAGCCAAAAGTTAACCTTTAGTGTAAAGAGGAAAATTATGAAAACTACGTTCACTGCAAGACATTTTGATGCAAGCCAGGAATTGAAGCAGTACAGCGTGGACGCCGTGCAGAAACTGGATCAGTTTTACGACCGAATTGTCACCTGTGATATAATCTTGGAACCCACCCCCGACGACGAGAAGCCACAACAGGCAGAACTCAATGTAAAAATCCCTCAGAAACTGCTCAATGCCAAGGAAGCTGCGCCCACGTACGAACAGGCAGTGAACCGGGTTGTTGAAAATATTACCCGCCAGCTGAAAAAGTACAAGAACAAACACTTCACCAATCACTAGGTGCCGACATGCCCTTTGGAGATCTGGAGCCGATTCCCAGAAAAGAGAAAATCAACGTAGCCCATCTTGTCAAGAAGCTGCAGGAGCGGGTCAATATCGAGCTTCGGCCGCTTACCGGGGAGGAGTACACCGAAAACCGCTACGTTACCGAGGCTGACCTTCACCGGCCAGGGCTCGCTCTTGCGGGCTATGTTAAACTGTTCACCTATCAGCGCATCCAGGTTATCGGCAATACCGAGAGCCAGTACCTCGAAAACATGCCGGAGGAAG
>JAWVZC010000490.1:0-2425 GCA_033722415.1 Balneolaceae bacterium
ACCGGTATCGTCACCGCGCTGCACCACCTGCCGACCGGTGCGGAATGGAGCGTGGATGAGATTATGAAACGGAAAAATGAGATTGAATCGGAAGGCCTGACCTGGTCGGTCGTGGAGAGTATCCAGGTCCACGAGGATATCAAAAAACAGACCGGCAGGTATGAGCAGTGGATCGAGAATTACAAGCAGTCGATCCGGAACCTCGCCGAATGTGGGATAGACACAGTCTGTTACAATTTCATGCCCCTGACCGACTGGACCCGCACCAATATCGATTACGAACTCCCGGATGGTTCTACCGCGCTACGATTTGACCAAACCGCTTTTGCAGCCTTTGACCTCTTTATCCTCCGTCGGGATGACGCCGAACAGGAGTACTCCGATTCAGTCAAGGAGAAGGCGGAATCATACCTGCACGGATTAACGAATGAACAACAAAAAGAACTCACCGATACCATACTGCTCGGCATGCCGGGCGACGAAAAAATGACCGTCGAAACATTCAGGGAACACCTGGCGGAGTATGACGAGATCTCCGATCAGCAGCTCCGCCAGCACCTGCACGATTTCCTGGAAGCCATCATCCCGGTTGCCGAAAAACACGGTGTGCGGATGGCAATTCACCCGGACGATCCCCCCTTCCCCCTGTTCGGGCTGCCCAGGATCGTAAGCACGGAAGATGATGCGCGGGAGTTGACTGAAGCGGTCGAATCACCGTACCACGGGCTAACTTTCTGCACCGGTTCATACGGGGCCCGGGTCGATAACGACCTGCCGGGCATGGCGGAACGGCTCGGTCCGAAAATTAACTTCATTCACCTCCGCAGCGTGCAGCGGGAGCAGGACGGCAGCTTCTACGAGGCCAATCACCTCGAGGGCAACGCCGGGATGTTCGATGTAATGCTGGCACTGGTTCATGAGCAGCAGCGCAGGGAACAGAAAGGACGATCCGACGTCGATATTCCCATGCGCCCCGACCACGGTCACCGTATGCTGGATGACCTGCAGAAAGAGTCCTACCCGGGCTATTCCGGCCTGGGAAGATTGCGCGGGCTGGCCGAGCTGCGCGGGCTGGAGATGGGTATCCGCAACATGCTGGACCGGGAGCTTGACTGACAGTTTATACCCGGACAAACGAACGTCTCCATTGGATAATAACCGTCAGGGAGTTACGCATGCCTTACCATATCTTTGCCGGAGTGTTCAGGAAATGTCTCCCCGCTACCTGCAATACACCGGATGTTCTTACCCTCCCGCTCGTTCGGGAGATCGCTTCGCTGGAGACAGCTTGTAATTGACGACTATCTGAAGTCCAGACGCTGCAATTGAGGGGTTTTCTCATACAGTTTTTTTACGATCAACCCCATGGACTGTATACCGTTTGAGCTCTTGAAATTACTTCAGCTGCGATTTTCGGAGTTTACGGCGAGCGGGTTTTCGGCCTTCCCATTACGACGCCGGACTGATTGTTAACATGTTTCCTGGAAATCTCACCGCGTGGTACCGGAATGCAGCATATGCATTCACTCATTGAACACCCGTTCAATTTTGATTCAGTTTTGTTTATTATCATTTCTGGCAACGGGAAGAAGGGGGATACCGGTGTTGTGCGGTAACCTGGAATGATCTCACATGAATAATGGTATTGCTGATGGTTGAACATGTAACAATGGAAGTCCCTATTCGTACGGTGTGCACGAAACTACGGGCAGCAACACATTCTACGGGCATCTGGTGATTGGTAACTTTCATTTGTGCGCAAAACCGCACCATACTGCTGTCATCTTACTGAATAAATGTAAATCAACTTGCAAGAAGTGAAAAAAATATTTTCCCTGTTTTCCGCACTCGTCACAGTTTTTGTAATCCAGTCCTGCGGCGGGGAATCCGGGCCCGGCCGTGGCAACTTCAATCCAAATGCCAATTCTCAGGCCACAAGCGTTGAAACGATAACCGCCTCGGCCAGTGACATCTCCCAGCAGATAAAATCGTTCGGCAATATCCGGGCCCAGGAGATTGTCAATGTAATTCCGCAGGTTTCAAACCGAATCACCGCTATTCACGCCGACCTGGGTGACACGGTCAAGCCGGGTGAAACACTCGCCAAAATTTATGAAGTTCCCTTTCGGGATGCGTACCAGCAAGCCCGGGCACAGCTGGAACAGAACCGGGCAAACTACATCCGGGACAGCCTGCAGTTCCGGCGCCAGCAGGAGCTCTACGAGAAGGAGCTTATCAGTCCCACGGAGTTCGATAATGCGCGGGCCACGTTTCAGAGCAGTAAATCGCAGTATCAGGCCGCCAGTGCCAACCTGACCCAGAGCCGGGAAGATCTCCGGAACACCGAAATTACATCACCAGTTTACGGGGTGATTCTGACACGAAATATCTCGGAAGGCGATCTTGCCACCACCGGCCAGGCTGC
>JAWVZC010000491.1:0-2423 GCA_033722415.1 Balneolaceae bacterium
ATGACAGGCAGCTCATGGATGGAGGGTATATCAATCATACGGTAGTAGCCATATTTAGGGAGATCCTTCGGTTCCGCTTCGCTCCACTCAGGATGACGCGGCGTTGTTTAGGGAGAGCCTTCGGTTACGCTACGGGGCCCGGTGCAGTATATCTGATTCCGGACGCTGAACATCCTTTTGGGGGCACCCGCTCAGCACGTGAACCGTGCTTTTTCGCAGCGGATGGGATCCCTCGACTTGCGCTCGGGATGACGCCTGGATTGTGGGCTCGCGCTTCAAATTCCAACCAACGCCGTCTTTCCGACCGGTGCAGCGCGGAGCGGCGTCCACTTGTTTCAGAACTTCAGCGCACTGCCCTCCTGCTCGTATTCCTCTTCTTCATCCCGGTGGGAATCTGCTGTCGAGGACGGATGGTCGTCTTTTGAACCCCGCCCGTTACCATTACTGTTTTCGGTACCACCGTTCGTTACCAGCAGATCACGACCGATTGGTTTTTCGGTAAACCCGTATTTTCGTTCCAGGACGTTAATATGGCGGGCCGAGGGCAACGAGATCCCCAGTTTCTGCAAAACGCTCCGTTTCAATCCCTTGGTGGGAAACAGGATGACAGCCAGTGCCAGAATACCGGCGAATATCAGGTTCACATTAAAACCAGCCATCAGGATTGCCGCGGCCATAACCACCAGGTTCAGCCCGTAGATGATAAGTGAGGAGGTCATATGCGAAAACCCGGCATCGATAAGCTGATGATGTACGTGCAGCCGGTCGGCCGAAAACGGGGACCGTCCCTTGAGCACCCGCAGCAAAAAGACGCGCAGTGTGTCGTAAAGCGGCACAATCAGCACGGCCAGGATCAGCACCGGTATCTCGTTTTTGAATAGTACAGACGACTCGCTGGTGATACCGAAATCAACGAACCGGACCGCCAGGAACGACAGCACGTAGCCAACCACCTGCGAGCCGGTATCGCCCATAAAGATCGAAGCCGGTTCGGCATTGAACCGGAGGAATGCCAGCAGTGCACCGGCTAGCGAAAGCGAG
This sequence comes from Balneolaceae bacterium, assembly GCA_033722415.1. Lineage (GTDB taxonomy): Bacteria > Bacteroidota > Rhodothermia > Balneolales > Balneolaceae > JAMQKA01. The sequence goes on from JAWVZC010000491.1 coordinate 1,042, forward strand.
AGAATCGTCTCCGGCAGGAGCCCGGCCGACCAGAACCAGAACCCGAAAAAGGAGGATACGATGATCCCCACCCCGCCGGCAAGCCCGTCGATTCCGTCGATCAGATTGAAGGCGTTGACGACCACAATCATGGTAAAGAAGGTAAGCGGCATACCGGCCCACAGCGGAATCGTCTCCAGGCCAAACATCCCGCCAAGGTGGGTAATGACAACATCCGCACCCAGGATCGGCACGGCGATGGCGAGCACCTGCAGGGCCAGTTTCTTCCATGGAGAGATCGTCATAATGTCATCCTTGATCCCGGAAAAGAAGAGCGTGATAAGACCGGCCATCAGCAGGGGGACCCACGGAAGCGCGGCGTAGCCGCTCAGCAGGAATGCAATGGCAAGCCCTGCAAAAATGGCGGCCCCTCCCAGGTTGGGCGTATGATCCGTATGCAGTTTTCGGTCATCCTCCGGGTCATCAAACAGATGTTTCATGTAGGATAACCGGATGATCACCGGGGTTGCGAGGTAAGTAATTGCAAAAGCTCCCGCCATCGCAAGCAGCGGGATGCCGTCTTCGTAGCTAAAATAAAATTCCATCATGTAAATTTATTGCGCCTGCAGGCCAACTAACACTTTGTTGCACTCTCGAAAACCAAGCTTAATTTTGATGAAAGAGAGTACAAAATTGTGGTTAGAAGGTAAATTTTTATATACAAATATTAAATTTTTTTAATCCTGTTACATCCATACACCGCCCCGCGGCAAAAGTTCCGCTCTCATGGCCTGTTGCATGCGATTGCGGGCACGCCATTTTTCAACCGGACTTCTCATACAAGAGCGTGTCGCCCCCAAACAATTACAAATTTTCCGGGTAACCAACTGATTTTTTTGTTTTATGAATACTTTGGATTCATGCTCGCTCTTCTACTTTGCCCGGGCGTCGGTGCGGCGTGTCGCCATCTTTACCGGCAAAAATTGTGCGCCGCACCTTCCCGCTGGTCCCTCCGAAATCACCAATTTGTAATTTTTTTGTAAGGATCTCCTTTCTCATCGATCTATAGTATACAAAGAAATAGATATTATGATAGTCGAAACGATATACCCGTAATTGCAGCACCGGGGGGTTTCCAACAAACCAAGACCCGACATTCCCTCCGGGCTGACGACCTCTCCACTTCCGGGTGGAGAGGTTTTTTAATTCTCCACGACATCCTGTCCCGTTTACTTCTTCCCGGCAGAACGACTGTTCACCATCCATGGAGAGCTAAACACCGGCTGCTGGTAGCTGCCTCCCTCCCCTGCCTGTATGCAGCTGTAGCAGTCGGTTCATCTCGCCCCTGACCGGAACATCATAAACGCTCTTCGGTATCTATGCGTTATGAGGTCCGTGTGCTC
>JAWVZC010000492.1:0-2400 GCA_033722415.1 Balneolaceae bacterium
GCACCGGCAGGGTCACCGTTTCGGTGGAACCGTCGGCCAGGGTTACCTGCATGATCACCGGCATAACCAGCTTTTTTTTATTGCTGATGCTGATCAGCGCCCCGTTGTTGGGATTGCCGTCAACATATGCTACCGAATCGACCGCCTGGTCGAGGTTCCAGGCTTTTTCAAACCAGCCGCGCCAGAACCAGTCCAGTTCGTGGCCGGTTACATCCTCCATGGTGTTGAAAAAATCATTGTGGGTCGGGTGCTTGTAGGCCCAGCGCTCGATATAGGTGCGGAACGCCTCGTCAAACAGTTCCGGTCCGATGACGGTTTCACGCAGAATCCGCAGCCCAACGGCCGGTTTGAAGTAAGCCACATGTCCGAGATTGTCGCGCTGTATCTGGTCGGGATTGGTCATGATCGGTTCATGGTCCGGACTGTTCATCCAGTCCGTAATCCCGCGAATGCTGATCCGGTGCCCGCCGTATTCCCCGTTATTGAAATTAAGCGTGCTGTACCCGTTCATGAAGGTATTCAGTCCCTCGTCCATCCAGGCATATTCCCGCTCGTTGGAACCCACGATCATCGGGAACCAGATATGGCCGAACTCGTGATCCGTTACGCCCCAGAGACTGCCCCCCCTGGCTTTCCAGCTGCAAAACATGATTCCGGGGTACTCCATGCCGCCCACGGTCCCGGCAACGTTGACAGCAGTGGGATAGGGATATTTGTACCATTTCTCAGAGTAGTACTCTACCGACCCCTTGACGTATTCCGTCGAACGTCCCCAGGCGGAGTCCCCCGCGCTTTCCACCGGATATACCGACATGGCCAGCGCCTGGTCGTCACCCGGCAGGTTTATTCTGGCGGCATCCCAGATAAACGCCCTGGAGGCCGCCCACGCGATATCCCGGCTGTTTTCCATACGGTAGTGCCAGGTCAGCGTACCGCCGGGGTTGGGGCGGGAATCTGGTCGCCCGACCTCCTCTTCGGTGATCAGAAATACCCGTTCGTCGCTCTGTTCGGCCTGTTTCCACCGCCGCAGCTGCTGCCCGGTAAGTACTTCCTCCTTGTTAAGCAGTTCACCGGATGCTACCACTACAAACTCAGAGGGTGCGGTGATGGTGTAATCGAAGGTGCCGAAATCCATGTAAAACTCACCCGCCCCGAGGTAGGGACGCACATTCCAGCCCTCCATGTCGTCGTAAACCGCCATGCGCGGGTACCATTGGGCGAGCTGGTAGATCCACCCGTTTTCTGTATTCAGGCGGCCCATGCGGTCCGATCCGTATTCCGGGATGCGGAAACGGTAGTCTATCGTGATGGTGAGTGAGTCTCCCTCCGGGGCCATCGCTTCCTGCAGGTTCAGTTTCATGTTGGTATCGATAAGATGTCGTTCCGGGGTGTAGGTACGGCCGTGGTGAGTGATCTCCACGGAACTGATCTGAAGGCCTCCGTCAAACCCGCGGTTCCCAAAGCGGGATCCCTCGGGGGGATACAGCCTGGATCCCCAGGAATCTTCGGCGAACAGGTTCTGATCAAGCTGAAGCCAAAGAAAAGCAAGCTCGTCGGGACTGTTGTTCGTATAGGTGATCTCGACCGTGTTCTCCACCACATGCTGGTCCGGCAACAGGGTGACATCCATCACATAATCGGCCCTGTTCTGCCAGTAATCTTCGCCCGGTGCTCCACTGGCACTACGGTACTCGGTACTTTGTCCCGTGTCATACGGGAGGAACGCCTCCTGTATGTTAGGCGTAGAATCGGTTTGCTGTGCATGTACAATCAGGCTGCAGAGTCCAAATATAACGGTGGTAAGAAAAAGTTTGGACAGTTTCATCGGAGATGTGTTGGTTGCAGTTTCTGTTCACGAGCTGACTGATATACCCTAATCAACGGCACTCCGGCCGTGTGTATTTTTTGAACGAAAGAAGGTTCAAAATTTACGGAGTATAATCAAGATTTTTACCGCACTGCCGGGGAGGGAGATATGAAATTTGTATTTTTTTACGATTCGCAGCAGGTAGCTGGCCGAATCCGGATATGTTAAAGAAATAATTCGATTAATAGCTTCTTTTTAACATTTTCAGGGTTGCCCCGGGAACAGGCTAAAGGAAAGAAGAGGACACAAGCTCAAGGTACGTTCCATTTTCATCATTATTATGAACAGGGATTTCAACGGGCTATAACTGGGAATACCAATCACATTGGATACGGTTTTATGGATGTTTTTAGCGATAACCGAACGGTAATGACACTGGATGCGGGAGGGACAAACTTTGTATTTTCGGCCCTGCGCGGGGGAGAGGAAATCATGGATTCGGTGACGCTGCCCGCGAACGGCGATAATCTCGACCGCTCCCTGAAAAATATGATCAGGGGCTTCGAGGAGGTGGAGTCGCATATTGACGAAGC
>JAWVZC010000493.1:0-2363 GCA_033722415.1 Balneolaceae bacterium
CAGTTAACCGCTTCTTGTATAGGAAAAATCGCGTTTATGACACAGAGAAGCCAGTTATATTTTTTTAATTAAGGGATTGTAATTGGCAGAAAAGGTTGAAATACAGTGCAAAAAAAAAGCACCGAATGAGCTCATTCGGTGCTTGGTCACTCCCGGTAGCCGTCTGTATAATTACTCGAAAGTGGTCATGCGCTTGTAGCGGTTCTGTTTGAGCAGCTGGGCGGAGGCCAGCTCGGCATAATCCTGCCCGCGGCAGTCGTACTGAATATCGATCGTACCCGTTAAATCAACATCAAGATCGGTCGTGTTACTCGTGTTTCCAACCAGAACCGATCCATTGATACTGGGGGTACCGCTACCTGAAAAGGTCCAGGCATTTTCGAAAATTACCAGTCCATTGAAGGTGAAGTTACCGGCTACATCCAGTTCTCCCTCATATTCCAGTTCTCCATTGGTGCGAACAACCATGATACCATATCCGTCGGAAAGTCCACCTGATAATGTGGTGGGTTCATCGACGAAGAAGACCCCGGGGTTATCCTGTGTTCCCATATCTCCTTTATAGCTACCGCTTAAATGGGTAACTCCGTTCATCGTCTCCAGCCGGGCGATTAACTCGTCCACCGGACTGTAACTTAAGGTTGTATCTGTAGTTACCGCGGGATCCCCTGAAACGTAGCTTTCAAAATCATCAACATCATTATATTTATTTGGATCATTAACAGCTATACCCGGTATGTCTGAACAGGTTCCGCTTGCATCATTTCCGCTGAGCGTGGCAGAACCGTTCATATTGAAATTAAACTGGTTGCTGGCAAACTGCAGTGCGGATTTGAATTTGGGTACGTAATGCAGCGCCGATTTTTGATAGACACTCACAACTTCCGCGGATTTTCCGAAATATTGGGCGCGTGAGATGATTCGCAGGGTATCTACTTTCAATAGATTGCCTGAAGTGCCGGATAGAATCTCGACCCACAGTTGAATATCAGCATCGTCGAAACTGTGGTGCCATGCCGTGCCCTCGGTGGAATGGTTATCATCCCAGGTCGGGTCCTCGTTGATTTTGTTCATCGCCAGCTGTATGGCGGTTTGAGCCGCGTTCTTGGCTTTCACCATCTTGGCATAACCCGCATTGGTAGTGGCCAGGCGCTGCCCTTGCTCCGAGGTGCCTATGCCGATATAACTGACTGCTAATATTACGCCGCTGCAGATAATCAATAATGCACGTCCCATCTTTAACTCCTTTTAGTTTGTCTCAATGATTTAATTTTCAATGTAAATTCAGTTCTCTCTTAGATTCACCGGTGAAAACCGCTTTCTCCAGCTGGTCGATACATACCGACCCTCGTTGCTGCCGGGATAGGTGATTTTATTCGGACTCTGGATGACGATCTCAACCTCGATCTGCTTGATGTCACCGATTTTGGCAGCTGATACCGGGGTTGGCAGGGGATTGTCGCTGCCATATTCGTCGTAGTATCGGAACCGCAGGTAGGTCACTCCAAAAGGTATCGGGGTTTTCTTTTCAAGCGTGTTCCCTTTTTCTCTAATTTTTCGCAACAGTATAAAATCGTTTGGATTGGGACTGGTATTGACGGAAGTGTTGGTAAGCGACCAAGAAATCCGTTCCACTTTTCCATCCGTGCTATTGTCTATATTGCTGTCGAATACCAGCTCGGTACTGTCCGCCTTAAAAATCAGGGTATCGGTCAGCGAGGTTCGGTTGTAGCCGATCTTCGGAATGTCGTTCGAAAACAGCTCGCTTACCGTATTCAGGTGTTCCTTTTTCATCTGGCTGATAGTCAGTTCAGATGAGCTCGAGTTCAGATTCATTGTCATTGCCAGTATTCCCAGCAATACCATCCCGCCTACTACATAACTTGATATCAGTCCTAGATTCATAACAGAGTTCCCATTTATTGGTTAATCAGCATAATAGTTGCGAACGAAATCGAAAACATATTTACGCGTGTTTTCAGAAGCATCCTTCAGATAGGGGCTGGATACGGTCACATCAATTTTTTTGAAGGTGGTCTTGGCGGACTGCTTGACAAAATTTTCATCCACGTAATAGACCTCTACTGAAAGGGTAAAGGCGTTTTCGCCGTGCTTAGTGGTAATGGTACCGCTCCATCCGTTAAAATCGTCAAAATCGTCGAAATCGGTTCGTGAGGTTTCTCCAGCCTCGGGCCCCAGGTTTCCGGATTCAGTGAAGTCGCCGGGAAGATTTACCGGTACAAAGTTGATCGAATTCTCGTCAAAATCGGTGGCCCGCGCTTCCTCGATGATGTCCTGGGCCAATGCCACCACTTCCTGTTCCAATTCTCCCTCGACCTGCATCATATTGTTCCGCTGGATCA
>JAWVZC010000494.1:0-2361 GCA_033722415.1 Balneolaceae bacterium
ATCCCAAATCCGATCGGTTTTCCGGTGGAGAGGGTCAGATCGGTTATTCCCCGGGTTACGGCGTCGCAGACATAATCAAAATGCGGGGTATCTCCTCTGATTACTGCACCTATGGCGATAACGCCGTCCACTTTTTCGACGAGCTTTTTTACTGCCAGAGGAATCTCAAACGATCCGGGGCACCGTACGACGGTAATATGCTCATATGGTACCCCCTGCCGTTCCAGGACATCCAGGGCGCCCTGCAGCATCTTGTCGGTGACGAAAGAGTTCCACTGCGCTGCCACAATTCCAATTGTATGCGATTCACCCGAAAAATCCGCCTCGATCTGCTGTACTGACATATACCCGTTTGTTAGTTACACTGAAATCTGTTTTCGCTGTTCCGTCATTCGCCTGAGCTTTTCAACCTGCCCCATACTTACGTTAACAACTCCAAAATGCCGGAGATAACCCTCACCGCTGCCGTGATAATCGCTGCCCCCGGTTACCAGCAGGTTGTGTTTTTCGGCTATCGAACGGTACATTTTCTGCTGTTCGTAATCGTGACTGGGGTGTACGACTTCCAGGCCGTCAAGACCGGCATCGATCCATTCCTCGATTTCATCGCCGGAATATAGCACACCGGGATGGGCGAGCACCGTTGCACCCCCGGCCTCTTTCACCCGGTTGATGGCTTCCTTGTGTGAAACATAATAATTGCGTATTGGTCCGAGCGCGTGATTCCCAAGATACCGGATAAATGCCTCTTTGGCGCTCCCCACATATCCTTTCTTCACCAGTACAGACGCCACGTGGGGGCGCCCCACGTTTCCTCCGCCCGCTTCGGCCCGGACCTCCTCTTTATCAATCTCGAGTCCCTGCCCGGTCAGTTGTCCCACGATCCATTCAATTCGGTCGAGTCGTGCTTTTTTGTGTCGGGCCAGCAACCGGTTTAGCCCGTCGTCATTTTCATCGAAACAATATGCCAGCAGGTGGCTTTCCCTCCCGTGAAAATCACAGGTCAGTTCCACACCGGGTAACACCTCCACACCGCATGATGCACCGGCCTTTTTTGCCGCGGTGTATGCCGCGATGGTATCGTGGTCGGTTATCGCGATCACTTCCAGGCCGTGCTCGGATGCCAGGGAGGGGATCTCTTCAGGCCGCATACGTCCGTCTGAGGCGTTGGTATGGATATGTAAATCTGCCTTACCCAAGAATTAATGGTTTATGGCCAGTATTTCGCGATAGCGGTTGGCGTTGTTGATCACCTCGATGCCCTTGGCCACAAATGGATCAAAACGGACTGCGGCTGCATGCTTGCCGGATTGACCGCGGTATCGAGCCACCAGCTCCAGGTAAAGGATCTTCTTCAGCTCGCTTTTTTGTTCCTGCAGGTTTTGCCGTTTTTCGCGGTCAAGGGCCTGTTCCAGCTGCTGCAGATGCTGGCTGACCGGGGCCGCCCGGCCGATCTCGGCAAAATGCTGTTCTACTTCCTCGAGATGTTGTTCAATACGGGTTTCATACTGGAAATTCTTCTCCTCCAGGTACCTCTCAAAATCCCGGAAAATGGAGTCGGTAACAGAGCGTTCCGTAAGGGTATCGTGACTGGCCACGTACTGATTGGCAAAAAAGAAGAAATGGCTGTTCTGGTACAGAGCCGTTTCCAACAGGCTGGGTGATTGTTCCCGGATCGTTAAATCCGGTGCGATCCCCTGCCCGTCGTAGACCGTTCGCCCGTTGCGCGTTTGAAAGGCCTGACGCATGGAATCCGGCTTGTTGATCTGCGAGTTATTTTCATCGTGGGTATAGGTTACCGACTGGATACTGCGACCGCTGGGGATATAGTACTTGGCCGTGGTGATTTTCAGCGCCGTGTTGTAGGACAACGGTCGCACCACCTGTACCAATCCCTTCCCGAAACTCTGCTCCCCGATGATTACCGCACGGTCAAGATCCTGGAGTGCACCTGCCACAATTTCCGAGGCACTGGCACTACCGCCGTTTTGCAATACCACCAGCGGCAGTTCTCCCAGCATGGCGGGTTCCTCGGTACGGTACACGCTGTTGTGTTCGCTCAGTCGACCACGCGTTTCCACTACTTTCACGCCCGGTTCAATAAATTTATCCACGGTGGCTACGGCTTCGTTCAGCAGCCCGCCGGGATTATTGCGAAGATCGAGAATCAGTCCTTTGAGTTCCGTTTCCTGCTGGAGGCTGGTGATCGCTTTTCGAATTTCCTCGGCCGTATTTTGTGAAAAACGGCTCAAGAGGATATAGCCGATTTCACGTTCGGGGCCTACGGTACCGTGGAAGGCTACATTTTTAACATCGATACGCTCGCGTTCCAGTTCAAAATGAAGCTGCTGGTCGCTTCCG
>JAWVZC010000495.1:0-2327 GCA_033722415.1 Balneolaceae bacterium
ATATTTTACCGGAAAGGCCTGACGATCTGCACTGAGTCCCTTATTTATTCGAAAACAATTAATTAAATTCTATTTGTTAAGAGCGGCTATCGTTCTCTATCTACTGTGACCAATTGCCCTGCCGTTATTGTATGGCGCAGGTTGGCTGGAATTACGAGACGAGGGCATGGTACTTATTCGAGGGATTTCTATAAAGTTGAACCGCTGTTAAAAATGATACGGGTTGCGTAGTCAGCAATCCAATACACAGTATCAATATTCTTTGAATGCTGAATATAATAAGCAGGTATTCGCTCCCGGAACCGGGAATACACTTATTCCAGTACGTTCAGCTCCACATTCCTGATTTCCACCCGCATCGGGGGGCCCGTGTGCAGCTGAAAAGCCAGTACTCCTTTGTCAAGCGACTGCGGGGAGTGATCGATAAGAACATGCATAAGCTGATCATTGATTTTGGCCCGTATGGTGTCCCCGTTGGCATACACATGGTAGCGGTTCCACTGGTCGTGATCGATATACTCGCCCAGTTCATCCTCTCCCGCAAAACGTTCTTCCTGCTTTGTACCTGAAGAATCAATCACCACGCGCTGGCCTCTTCGCGCCAGGATACCCCGTTTTTTCTCTTCGTAATGGAGGCCCGGTATCCAGTCGCTGACCGCAAAATCAACCTGGTTGCCCCGTACCCTGTGTTCCAGTTGCGGTTTGTCATCGGTCATGAACCGTTCAGATCGGAACTGAAATCCCGAGTTCCCCGAGAACTTGTCCCCCACGGGTACAAACCGGTATTCGAACCGGGCTTCAAAATTGACCGGTTCGCCCTCCTGCCAGATCAGGAAGGTATTTTCCTCAATGCTGTTTTCCTCCGAAGTCTGCCCGACCAGCACCCCGTTTTCCACGCTCCAGAGCCGGGAATCGCCATCCCAACCATCCAGGTTTTCACCGTTGAAAATCGGTTCAAACGTGGCAGAATCCAGTCTTGCGGCATTGTTTGAACTGCCGTCACCCCGGTCCTGTTTCGTCTCCACACATCCGATCAGAAAACCGACTAGCAGGGTGAAGACGGCATTTACAAGCAGGATTGAACGTGAATTTTCACTCTCGCAGATATGCATGACAGTTCCATTTACGATAAAATTATTACTTTTTAACACCTGTATTTTACACCGGTTACGCTGTACGCTTTTCCCTGTTACCGCATTTTCGTTATTAATATCTATGTCACTCGCTGCTATTCAAAGTATGACAAGAGAACGAAACTAATTCTCGTGAGAAATACAGGCTAGTCCGTTGACTGTTCTTCGGAAGCGGCTTCCTGTTCATCTTCATCTTCATAGGTTTCATCGTCCGGGTTGCCTCCGGCCTTGATGTAGGCCATGAGATCGCGAAGTTCATCGGGGTTGAGGGAGTTGATGAGACCCGGGGGCATTTGCGATACATCCACCGGTTCCACCGAAGCAACCTGGTCACGAGGAATTACCGTCGGCGGCTGATCCGGATCACGCGTGTAAACCCGGAGCTCCTCACCCCGCTCCACGACCAGGCCGGTTACCGAATCCCCGTTGTTAAGTGTCACTTCCGAGCTCCCGTACTGGTCCGAAATAAGCCTGTTGGGGTAGATAATTTTTTCCACCACCCCTTCAACACCAAACCTGCGATCCACGTTGTTGAGATCCGGGCCGATATTTCCCCCGTATCCCCCCATTCGGTGACATGACGCACAGCCAATGGCGTGAAACAGGCTCCGGCCCCTTTCAAAATCGAGATCGCCCTGGATGGTTCTTCCTCTTCCCTCTCCGTCTCCGTATAAGACCTCCATGGCACCGTCGATGGTCCACTGGCGTCCTGGTCCCTCCGGGGGATTGATTTCAAAATCGGGCTCCTGCGCCAGGCTTACCCCGGTGATATCGGAGACGGCCTCAATTTCCTCCTCGGTGGCTTTAGCCAGGGCCTCGGAACGCATACGTTCGAGGAATCCGGTGTAGCTGGCACCTCCCATGGCCTCGGCAGCCTGGTTGATAAAGGTAAAGTATTCCCGACGCTGCTCAATCGTCCACCCGGTGCCCAGGTTCCGGAGCATGAAGGCATATTCAAGCTTGGTCGTGGGCGGCGGATTTTCGATCATATCGCTGATGGTTCCGCCGTAGCGTTCATTTCGTTCCAGCAGGGTTTTGCTCCAGTTTGGCGGCGAGGGCTCGTTGTCTCGCTGCATCAGCGTCAATGCCTTTTCAATAACCCTCGTATCTTTGAGGTACACCAGCGCCCGAATCAGTTCGACGTTTACCCTGTCATCGTCGCTCGGCAACATCTCCTGCAGCCTGTTGGTGACC
>JAWVZC010000496.1:0-2317 GCA_033722415.1 Balneolaceae bacterium
CGTGAAATCGCTGCCGGAAACCGGCATCATCGGCGAAGTTCTCCACTTCTTTCAGTTGATCCAGGTGGGTTACCCATTCGTCACCGATATGCTCGGTGATCAGGTCGGAGAGGCCCGGGTTGCACTGCTTCAGCCAGCGGCGCGGGGTGATGCCGTTGGTGACATTAGTGAATTTTTCGTGGTAAAGCTCGGCGTAATCTTTGAATATCGTTTTCTTCATCAGGTCGGAGTGGATCTTCGAGACCCCGTTCACCTTGTTGGCCGCCACGATACCGAGGGGGCCCATTTTCACAACCGGGTCCATATCCTCCCCGACGATCCGCATGCGGCTTACGCGGTCCTCGTCATCCGAGAAATTGGCCCTGATCTCATCCATAAACCGCCGGTTAATCTCGTGGATAATCTGGGTGTGGCGGGGCAGCAGGTTCTGCATCAGTGAAATCGGCCACTTCTCCAGGGCTTCCGGCATAAGGGTATGGTTGGTGTAGTTTATGCACTGGGTGGTAATATCCCAGCTGGTATCCCAGTTCAGTCCTTCCTCGTCCATCAGAATGCGCATCAGTTCCGGCACGGCCAGGTTGGGATGTGTATCGTTACACTGAAATGCCACTTTTTCCGGCAGTTTGCGGAGGTCCTCATATCGCTTCTTGAACCGGCGGATGGCATCCTGCACGGAAGCCGAAACCAGGAAATACTCCTGCTTGAGGCGCAGTTCCTGTCCCTTGAACACCTTGTCATTCGGATAAAGCACGCGGGAGATATTTTCCTCCAGCATATTGTCGCGCACGGCATCGATGTAGTCGCCCTGGTTAAAGCTCTTCAGGTCGAATTCGTGGGAGGCGGTTGCTTTCCAGAGCCGCAGGTGGTTGACGATATCATTTTTATAACCCGGGATCGGGGTGTCGTAGGCAACAGCCAGCACATCGTGGGTATTTTTCCACTCGAAATGGAGCTGCCCGTCATCCCCCATGTGAGAGACGGTTTCCCCGTAAAAATGGACGTTATATTCCACTTTGGGGCGCACCATATTCCAGGGATAGCCGTACTGCAGCCACAGGTCGGCCTTTTCCACCTGCCACCCGTCCTCGATATCCTGGTCAAAAATGCCGTAGTCGTAGCGAATGCCGTACCCGATGGAGGGAATGCCCAGAGTAGCCATCGAGTCCAGGAAGCAGGCGGCCAGGCGGCCCAGTCCGCCGTTTCCAAGCCCCGCATCTACCTCGACACTTCGTATTTTGTCGTAGTCGAGGCCCATCTCTTCAAATGCTTCGGCGGCCTCCTCCTGCATACCCAAGTTGATCAGCATATTGTCAAGCAGGCGCCCGATCAGGTACTCCATCGAAAGGTAGTAGACCCGTTTTACATCCTCCTTGTAATAGAGCTGCTGGGTGTCAATCCACCGGTCGTGCAGCCGGTCCATTACCGAGAGCACGACGCTCCGGTAGATGTCCCATTCGGTAGATGAGTATTTATCTTTTGCAAGCGTATAGTAGAGGTGGTCCTTAATATCTTTTTTGAAGGATTCCACGTCCATACCGGTGCGTGGATCAAGCGTTGTAGTATCTTTATTCATAAAGCAGTCAATTTCTTACAAATGAGTAGCTAATTAAAAGCTTAAATTGGTCAATTAAAAGTGAGGAGGGGAAATAATTTTGCTGATCGCATTCCGCTTATCGCGGGCAATAATCCCCTGTAAAAGCGATACGCGGCACAATGGACTGTTTCCGGGATCTATGGCATCCCGTATTAACAAATCTTATTGGACGATGACCGGCCATTTTGTGAACAAATAAAGGTGTAATAACCGGCAGGTAACCGGTTACTCTTTCCGGTAGATGCCCCGGTCCGGCTCAAACCCGGGCTTGGTAATACTGGTGGGAAAGTCGAGCTCCACGAAACCGTGGTAGGCGTTGGTGGCTACGAAATCCTGTTCAAAAAGCCCGTACACGGCCGACCCGCTTCCGCTCATGGAGGCGTAAACCGCCCCGAACTCGTAAAACTGATCCTTCATGTTCCCCACGATATGATGGCGCGGAAACACCGCCTGTTCGAGGTCGTTTTGCAGGGTATAGCGCCATTCATCAGGGGGGGTATCGGTTAGTGTTTTCTCGAGCGGGAATTCCGGTTCCGGGTTGGGCCGGCAGTGGCGGTAGGCCTCCGTCGTGCTGCTTTTGACGTTTGGAAAGCAGGTGACAATCCAATACTCCGGCTGAATATCCAGCGCTTTAATCTCGTGTCCCACCCCGGTGCCGATACCGGTTTCTCCCCTGATAAACAGCGGAACATCCGCACCCAGATCCCGGGCCAGGTCGATCAG
>JAWVZC010000497.1:0-2308 GCA_033722415.1 Balneolaceae bacterium
ACCAGCAGATCAAAGCCGAACACTGGAGGATATTATGATTACCTTGAGTGGAACAGCCATATTTTGGTTCATAGCCCTCGGGCTTACCGTGGGAATGATTTTCGGAATGGTAATAAAAAGCGAGGGGCGCAGCATGGCTGCCAACATGACCTGGGGCACCATCGGCGCCACCCTGATGGGTTCATTTGGTATTTTACTGGGATTGGGTGACGGCCTGCTATTTGCTTTCGTAGGGAGCCTGGCCGTTCTTTTTATTGCCAATGTATTCCACCAGCACCACAAGGAGGATATATTCGGGCATGTTGAGCTGGGAATCAAAATCAAACGAAAAGAGTGACTGCGAACTGTTGAACGGCCCGGGGTCCGGAAATGCCGTCGCCTTCCAGGGCATACGGGGGTGCGCTGGTTTACCCCTGCTCTTCCCGCAACAGTTCAAAACCGGCCATGATATCGGAAATCTCCTCGGTAATTTCGCTTTGACGTTTTTGATGATACTCCCTGTTGAGCGTGGAGAGGCGGTCCTGAATTTTCTGCTCGGCCACCTGCATCGCCTGCAGCCTGCTTCCCTGTTCACTGGACAGGGATTCGGCAAAGGACTTGTAGATCGATACAAAAATATGCTGCCTGACAAGCACCGATAACAGCACTTCCGGGCTCACGGTAAATTTCGGCAACTGGTTTGTAGGCCACGGCTTTTCACGCAGCGTTTCCAGCCAGTCGCGGTCAATCGGCAGCACTTGGTGGCGAACCGGGATGAAGCTTGATTGTGAGACAGGGCGGTTGTTGAACAGAATAACCGTCCGGTACTGATCCCCGAGATACCACTGTTCCAGCATCAAAACCAGCTCCTCCACCCTGTCGTTAATCGCGGAGACCGATCCGGGAAGTTCCAAAACCCGGTCGGTCTGGATCCCGTAGTTTTGCAGGCTTGAGGCGATCCGATTGCCCAAGCTCACTATTTTTACAGGGGGTTCCTCCAGCCTCTGTTGCAGCCGGTCATGCAGGTAGCCCGCCAGCGTTTCATTGAACTGCCCGCACATCGGCTGGCCCGAGCCGAACACGATCATCACGGGATTCTCTCCACTTGGTATGAGTGTTGCGTCCATGATATCACCATGTTTTTTGAGCAGGATACGGAATCCCATCGCCACGGTGTCAAAATATTGCTTCACGGCATCGGCAGCCTCCTCGTACTGGTGAATGCTCACGGCAGCAAGTACCTTCATCGTTTTAACAATTGAAAGCAGGTCTTCCGAGCTTTTTATCTTCCGTTTTACCGCCTCAATCCGTTGCATAGTCCGCCTCCTTTTTTTCCCGCTCTTCGAACGGTTCCGCCACCCGCCTCACGACCGACAGCAGGAGCTCGCGATCTTCATCCAGCAGGTGTTCGCCTTTCTCTATTTTCGCGGCGATGGTACCAAATTTTTTTTCCACCGCCTGCCGGATCTGCTCCTTGACTTCAGAAATATCATCAATCCGCACGTTGTCGAGAACCCCTTCGTTGACCGCTGTCAACTCAGCAACCTGTACAATAACCGGCAGGGGCTCGTATTGCGGCTGTTTGATAATTTCCCGTATCCGCCGCCCCCGTTCAATGATTTTTCGCGATGACTCATCCATCCTTGCACTGAACCGGGAAAAAATCTCCAACTCTTGGAACTGGGTGTAGGAGAGTTTCAGGTTTTTGGACACGAACCGGTAGTAGGGCAACTGGGCTGCGCCGCCCACCCGGGATACCGACATGCCGATATCGATTGCCGGCAGAATATCGCGCTGGAAAAGCTGCGGGGTCAGGTAAATCTGCCCGTCTGTAATGGAAATAAGGTTTGTAGGGATGAAGGCGGAGATATTCTGGGACTGCGTTTCAATAATCGGGAATGCGGTCAGGGACCCCCCGCCGAACACCTCTTTCAAAAGGGTGGCCCGTTCCAGCAGCCGCGCGTGAATATAGAAAATATCGCCCGGGTAGGCCTCACGGCCTGGCGGGCGGCGCAGCAGCAGGGCCAGCTGCCGGTAAGCGCGGGCATGCCACGTTAAATCATCGTAAACTACCAGCACATCCCGCCCCCGCTCCATGAAATACTCCCCGATGCTGGTGGCGGCATAGGGCGCCACAAACTGGATGCCCGCCGAGGTGTCGGCACTGGCCGATACAACCACGGAGTAATCAAGCGCGTCGTACTGCTGCAGGTCTGAAATAACCTTGGCGATTGCCGCCTGCTGTTTTCCGATACCGCAGTAGATGCAGATTACTCCCTTCTCTTTTTGATTAATTATGGTGTCTATCGCAATGGCTGTTTTCCCGGTC
>JAWVZC010000498.1:0-2270 GCA_033722415.1 Balneolaceae bacterium
CAGCCGGCATTCGGCATTCGGCAGTCATTCCGGGAGTGACCCGGGATGAGCACGAAGTAATACCGTATCTTGGTCGTTATTTTCCCCGCCTGCTATAAACGCTTTTTGCGAGGGACTGATTGCCGGAATGGAAGGCATGCACAATCCGGTACTTACCAATTACACTCAACACCCAAAATTGTTGAGTACAGCTCACCGAAGCCCGCCCGGAACTCCCTTGCAGATGCGGCTGACAGCGTCGTGGCTGTGAAGGCTCTCCATGTGGACACAGCGAATGAGAAAATCACTGATCGAGTCCTGCTTGTCCAGCTCCTCGTACAACAGCCGCGCGGCGTCTTCCACAAACTTCTGGTAGGCGGCGTTCATCTCGGCAAACGCCTGTTCATCTTCCCGTTTTACCATCACCTGCGTTTCGGTGCGCAGGGCGTTACGGCAATGATCAACCAGATCCTCAATGAACAGGTCGTCTTCAAGTTCGACCGTCAGGTTCGCCACGCTGCGCTGGCTGTGGGGAATGGCGGCCACATCCCTGGTTTCCTTGGCGTGTTCCGAAAGCTCGTACGAGCAGGGGCAGGCACTGGAGTATTCAAAATCGATATGCATAAATTTCCGGAAACGGTTCTCCTGGTCGAGCGTGCCCTCCAGGGCTACTTCGTAATACTGGTACCCTTCCAGCTCCGACCGCAGGCTCTCCTGAAGAATCGGGTAGTTGAACGAAAGCCGCAGATAGCCGGCCTGGGAGTCCAGATCTTCTTTGTAGGCGGTGAGGACCTCCTCGAGTTTTCCGGGATGAAAAACCTGTTCTTTGAAACGGTAAAAAGTGCGAATGATCCGGCTCATGTTGATCCCCTTCTTGTCGGCCTCCAGGCTGACATATCCGTCTACTGAGGTCTCAAGAGTAACCAGTTCGCCGTCGGGCCGCGGGTATTTCAGCGGCAGTTTGAAATTTGATATTCCCACCTGCTGAATCGGCACGTTGGCCCCCTCTATCTTCGAGGCCGGAGCATTTTGCAGATCGGGTAATCCCGCCTTGTAGCTATCCGAGGCGGTAAATGTGGGATCGTAGATCTGTTTTAATGTCGTCGAAATCATGCTGTTGCTCATCGTTAAATAATTGATCGGTCAAATTTTTTCACTCAGTCGATATGGACAAAATTCGGCTGAATTTCGTTCGGTCTCATGCAGAATTACCGAATACAGGATCCCGCCTTCAACCGAAGCGTCTTCAATAGGTTCTTTCAGCTGATGGTAAAACGCTTTCACCAGGTTTTCGGTCGACGGCAGGATGCCATCCAGGAAATCAACGTCCAAATTTAGGTTTTTATGATCACATTTATCAACTATCTCGCGCTCAATGATCTGTTTAAGCGTTGATAAGTCAATAACATATCCTGATTCCGGGTCCGGCTCTCCGGCCACCACCGCCTCGATAATGTAGTTGTGCCCGTGCCAGTTCTCATGATTGCACTTGCCATACATAGTGCGGTTCCACTCATCCGATTTTTCCGGATTGTGGAGCCGGTGGGCCGCGTTGAAATGTGATTTGCGCTTTACAAAAACCACGCCGGTAAAATTTGTTGTTATCAATTCGGTTGCTTAAAACGAGTCAAAACGCCAAAAGGTTCCCTCAACTTGCCGGCCGCGAAAACCTTGGCAGTATAAAAATACGGGTTAATCGGTTAGATAAAAAAAGAGCGGATTGGTTACACTATGCCGGAGAGCCCTGGCTGGCGGTAATAGGTACTGTAATATATAATATAAAAAAAAGAGGACCCCGGTTCCCCGCGGCCCTCCTTGTGATCAGCACACCTCACACTTACGTGAGACGTTTCATCATATTCGCAGTGTGTCTACCCGGATTGTAAGGAAGCTGTTTATACTCCCCTCCTTTTCACGGGCAGATCAATCTCCTATCCGCGCCCAGTCCGAGGCCCAGTTGTCGGCGCCGAACGCCCCGATATAGCTGACAGCGTCGAAAAATCCGTCGTTAGGCGGAGTTTCGGCACTCTGCAGGGCGGGTGAACCGCTCTGGAGCGTGTAGTTGTAGCTCTGGGGGTTTGCGAACATCGGGTCATTGGTTTCATACGCATCGGCATACCGCTGAGCGTCGGGGGTGTTGGCGTCCCCTCCGGCGTTGGATTTGTCCTGGTAATCTCCGTTGTTGTGGACGATAATGGAGCTCAGCGTCAGAGAGTTGCCGTAGTTGTCGTAAGTAGCATCGGCCTCCTCACCGGAATCGCCCCCTTCAAGCACGAACGGAGCCCCTACAA
>JAWVZC010000499.1:0-2266 GCA_033722415.1 Balneolaceae bacterium
ATCATTAAAACAGAAACCAGCGACACCTGGATCGATATCAATGATGACCTGACGTTCCTGGAAAACGGGAACCAGTTTATTTACGTGAGTGAAGAATCGGGCTACAACCATATCTACCTGTATGAAATGGATGGCGACCTGGTTCGGCAGGTGACTTCCGGCGAGTGGGAAGTGACAAATTTTGTGGGCTACAATGAAAATAACAGCCGCATTTACTACCTGAGTACCGAAGAGTCTCCCCTGGAGCGTCATTTCTACAGAATACATATCAGCGGCCGGGATAAAAAGAAACTCAGCAGCAACCACCACTGGAACTCCATCAACATGAGCCGGGATTACAAGTACTACATCGAAACCTCTTCCGGGCCCGACATCCCGCCCCGGTATACCCTTTACAATGGCAGGGGAGAGCAGGTCCGTGTACTGCAGGATAACCAGGCCCTTTCGAAGCAGCTTGATGAATACAACCTGCCCGAGAAGGAATTTTTCACCATCCCGCTTCCCCAGGCTACGCTCAACGCCTACATGTTGAAACCGCATGACTTCGATCCGGACAAAAAGTATCCCATGCTGGTTTATGTGTACGGGGGACCCGGTAGTCAAACCGTGGAAAAACAGTTCAGTAACGGCCAGCGCTCCATGTGGCACCGCTACCTGACCACCAGGGGATACCTCGTACTGATTGTCGACAACAGGGGTACCGGCGCGCGCGGTCGGGATTTTGAAAAACAGCTGTACAAGAAGCTGGGACAGTATGAGGTTACCGACCAGATCGATGCCACAAACTATGTGATTGAAAACTTCGATTATGTAGATTCCTCCCGGGTTGGTATCTGGGGATGGAGCTACGGCGGATATATGTCCACTCTCCTGATGCAGCAGGGCAACGATCTCTTTTCCGCCGGCATCGCGGTAGCACCGGTCACCCACTGGCGTTTTTATGATACGATATATACCGAGCGATTTATGCAGACCCCGCAGATGAACCCGGAGGGATACAAAAAAGGCTCTCCGCTGTATGATGCCGAAAAAATCACGGGAAATTATTTACTGATCCATGGTACGGGTGATGACAATGTTCACTTCCAAAACAGCGTTGAAATGGTGAACCAGCTGGTCGAAGCCGGGGTGCAGTTTGAAACGATGTTCTACCCCGACCGGAACCACAGCATTTATGGGGGGAATACCCGACGCCACCTATACCGGATGATGACCGATTTTGTACTTGAACACCTCTGACCGTCGGCCAGTTGTTGCCTGAACGGGAGGGTTAATATTTTAACACACATTGACCATGCGTTTTGCCGATTATGCCAAAATTTATCTGACCGCCGGGAGCGGAGGCGATGGATCTGTCCACTTCCGACGGGAAAAATATGTGCCGCGAGGAGGACCCGATGGCGGTGACGGCGGTGACGGGGGTGACATCATCCTGATCGGGAATGAGCAGTTAAACACCCTGCTTGACCTGCGCTATCGAAAATTTGTGAAAGCAGGTCATGGCGAAGACGGAAAGGCCAGCAAAAAAAAGGGAAAAGACGGGCAGGATGAAATCCTGGAGGTGCCCCTCGGGAGCGTGGTGTACGACGCCGATACCCGCGAGCGACTCGGAGAAATCACCGAACACGAAGAGACGATGCTGGTAGCCAGGGGAGGCAAGGGCGGCCGCGGCAATTGGCATTTTCGCAGTTCCACCAACCAGACCCCAAAACAGGCCGAAAACGGCAAGCCCGGGGAAGAGCGAACCATAGAGATTGAATTGAAACTGCTGGCCGATGTGGGGCTGGTCGGGTTTCCCAATGCCGGAAAAAGTACCCTGCTTTCGGCCATGTCGGGCGCCAAACCCCGGATCGAATCCTATCCCTTCACCACACTGGAGCCCAATCTCGGGGTCATAACCCTGGCCGATTACCGCACTTTTGTAATGGCTGATATTCCCGGCATTATCGAGGAGGCACACGAAGGGCGCGGGCTGGGCATACAGTTTTTGCGACATATTGAGCGCAACAAGCTGCTGCTGTTTATGGTGAGCTGCCAGCAGGATATCGAATACGAATACCATGCACTTTTGAAGGAACTGGAGGCCTATCGCACCGATCTGCTGGACAAACCGCGCATTCTGGCCATCACAAAGATGGATCTCAAGGAAGATTATGAGCTGGACCAGGAGATCGAGATCGATATTCCGACGATTGAAATTTCGGCGGCTACAGGCTACCATATGGAAGAGCTTAAGGAACTCATCTGGGAGAAACTGAAACCGACC
>JAWVZC010000500.1:0-2224 GCA_033722415.1 Balneolaceae bacterium
CCTCACCGGCCTGCAGCTGCCCAATTTTCCGGTAGCCATGGGAGTGATCAGAGACGCACCCGATTCCACCTACGAGGTAAATGTACACCATGCTATTGCCGAAGCTGAAAAAAATACCGAGTTCCAAAATGTTACCGACCTGTTCAACAGCGGCAACACTTGGAAAATAGAATAACTGGACTGAAATTGCAGGTTCTCCTGCAATAACCCAGCCGTAAAAGTGCGGAACTCTCCTAAGTGAGTTCCCGCACTTTGCGGCACACTCTTCTCTCGAACCACGGCAACCCCATAATCTATAAACCGTTTTGGTATTTTCCGGGATCCACTTTTTATCGATGATCAAGCTCTATTCGCCGAGGGCTACCGTTCTCCTTTTATGGTCATATCGTTACCGGTCGGGAATAGGGCATGCAGAACTAAACTATAGTGGCACAGCTCCTGGCGCTTTTATATTTTGGACCGAAATAATATGAGTATCTGTAGCCAAAGCCTGTGTGGTCAGCCGTAATCCTGTTCCTGATACCGGTCATTACGTCTGCCATGTCAAGACGCGTATTGTAATCGTTGAAGATCTGCCCCACTTGATGAAAAACTGGGCCTCTATATAAAACGGTTCCTGAATTTGTAACCCAAACAAGAACACAAAAATGAAATTCAAATCCCTGTTGATTCCCGTGATCCTGTCCGGTACCCTTATGATGGCAGGCCTGTTCCCGGCAGAACGTACAACTCAACCGCGCACGATGCCGCTGGTCCCGATGATGAGGCTGCTTCTCTCGGATATCTACCGGGTGGATGAGGGAATTTACCTCGAGGATTACACCATGATTGAGGAAGGGGCGGGAGCAATAGCCGATCACCCGGCAATGACCGAAGAAGATAAGAAACGTATTAAGGAGACCCTCGGAAAGATGATGCCCCGATTCGTATCGTTCGATATGACGGTACACCACCACGCTGACTCTATGAGGCTTGCGGCCGTCCAACAAAATATGAGCGAGGTGTTGCGGCATTATTCCATCGTCCAGCGGGGCTGTGTGGACTGCCACACCCGGTTCCGGGACCCGATCACGGAGGCTCGTTTAAAGAGTGAATCCGAATAGCGAGAAACTAACAACTGCATCTGCCATTGCAATATGAACAGGAATAATGACGACCGAATACTGGAGCTGGCCAAAAATATCCGGGGATACTGTATCCATTCAGCCCGGGAAGGATTCCGGGAGGCATCCCTGAGCGGCCTTTGCACCGAAGGAGCGATTGAAGCAGCCATCGGAGCCATGCAGTCGATCGATCTGGAACAACTTGTCAAAGAGACCTTCCCCAGGAACCGGTCATGAAACAACCGATAACCGGTTATCACAAAGACGAGGACGATCATTGGGTGGCTGAGTTGGAGTGCGGGCATAACCGGCACGTGCGCCACGATCCTCCCTGGCAATACCGGGCATGGGTCACGACTTCCCGCGGACGGGCCAGTCACCTGGGCCTCCGGCTTAATTGCACAAAATGTGACCGCGGTGAGCCGCCCGATCGGTCGTGATGACAAATCCAAGTGTCAAATTTGAAACCGATAGGACTCCGAGGTATCCACGATGCCCACTGTTTCACGTACCTTCATCAAAAGCGGACTGATCTGGTTTTTTTTCGCCCTGACCTGCAGCCTGACCCTGGAAATGGATTGGTTGAACGCCCCCGTGCTCCGGCCTCTCTACTGGCACATGCTGATGGTTGGCTGGATCACACAAATTATTTTCGGAGTTTCGCTATGGATGTTTCCCGGCCGTTCACGAAGCGATGCCTTTCGGGAACACCTCAAGGAATGGATGACGTTCGGTTTGCTGAATTCCGGGCTCGTTCTGCGAGTGCTCTCCGAGCCGATGGCGGGACGGGATCTCCTGTTCTGGGACACAATACTTGTACTGTCGGCCGTCTTGCAGTGGGGGGCGGCTGTGACCTACCTGATGGAATTGTGGCCGCGGGTTCTATCCAAAAAGAAACGCCTGAAACAGGTTCAAAAAATGCGCAAACGAAAAGAGGTGTAATCGATTATGCCCGGTCCCACCCGCTGGATGCTCCGCCTTTCCCTGGTGTACCTCGTGCTGGGTTTCAGCGTGGGTGCCCTATTGCTGACTCACAAAGCCGTCGACCTGCACCCCGGACTGTGGGCGCTGCTGCCGCTCCATATAGAACTACTGTTCTGGGGATTTGTCATCCAGTTTAC
>JAWVZC010000501.1:0-2217 GCA_033722415.1 Balneolaceae bacterium
AGACCATGATCGATACCAACATCAAGGGACTGCTGTACATGACCAAACACGTCTCCCGCAAGATGAAGGAGCGAAACAGCGGGCATATCATCAATATCGGTTCTACGGCCGCACATGATACCTACCAGGGCGGTTCGGTCTACTGTGCCACAAAACATGCGGTAAAGGCAATTACCGAGGCAACAAAAAAAGACCTTCACGGAACCCCTGTTCGCGTTAGCATGGTGTCGCCGGGCCTGGTAGAGACCGAGTTCAGCGTGGTGCGATTCAAGGGCGACGAGGACAAGGCAGACCAGGTTTATGAAGGTATGCAGCCGCTCACACCCGATGATATCGCCGAAATCATTGTCTTTGTAGCCAACCGCCCGGATCACGTTAATATCATCGATACCATAATTTACACGGTAAACCAGTCATCCGCCACGATGGTCGACCGCAGCAATGAGTCGTAGTTCATCCCGCTCACCAATCCTTCTCTTCGGTTTATCCCTGGTGCTCTTCATCGGGTTATCGGGTTGCGAGTCGACCGAATATGAACAGCGGCTAAATTTTGAAAAGAAGGGCCGCGAGGTTCCGTCGTTCAGTGCTGACAGTGCCTACCAGTATATTGAGGAACAGGTAGCTCTCGGCCCGAGAAGTCCCGGGTCCGAGGGGCACCGGAGGGCTAAAGCCTACCTGATCGGAAAGCTCGCCGAGTTTGCAGGAGAACGACGCGTGTTTGCGCAGCATTTTACCGCCCGGGGTTATGAAGGTGATACCCTGAGGCTCACAAACGTAATTGCCGCCTTTAACCCGACCGCCAGCGACCGGATTATGCTTTGTGCACACTGGGACACCCGGCCGCGGGCCGATGAAGATCCTCACGAGCCGGAGAAGCCGATTCTGGGCGCCGATGACGGTGGAAGCGGGGTTGGAGTACTGCTGGAACTGGCACGCCTCTTCAGAAACGATCCTCCGCCTGTGGGGGTCGATATTGTGCTGTTCGACGGGGAGGATTACGGGAAGAAGAACGATACGGAGAAATATTTTTTGGGGTCGCGATACTGGGCAAATAATCCACCCGTAAAAAATTACCGACCCAGGTTCGGAATCCTGCTGGACATGGTCGGCGGAGAGAACGCTCAGTTTCCAAAAGAGAAAAACTCACTGCGTTACGCACCCGCACTGGTCAATGAAGTCTGGCAGATTGCCGACGGAAAAGGGTATTCCGACATATTTCTCAGCAGGGAGGGATCCGCGATCTCCGACGATCATGTCGTCATCAACCGGATCCTGCGTATTCCGACTATTGATATCATTCGTCATAATCCCGGGGTTGAATCGGGAGTCGAATTCGCCCCGTACTGGCACACCCATGAAGACGACATGGATATCATTGGAAAAGAAACGTTACAGACTGTGGGAGATGTACTTACGGAATTAATCTATAATAGAATTTAGCCGGTGGAGCCAGTGGTTTACCCTGATGTTTCAATCGCCGTACACCCCTCCCCGAATCGGTATTGGGTGATGGCTGTTCCCGGTGACCGGTTTCTGGTGGATATTCCCGAATACGTTGACACAGTGTGTCAATATTTCTATTGTGGCTTTACTCCAGCTCGTGTTTCTTACAAATGTTTCTGACATACTTGCGCTATTTGGAAGCTGTAACAGATGACAGTGTGTAACATTCGTTGAAACAGGGTATCAGCGCCGTTGTCCGGGCATTAGCTTGCTATGTCCGGTACACTTTTCGGGGCTGTTGACGGGCCACCCTGGTGATCAAAAGGTATTCCGGTGAGATAAATGGGTAAGAGTGACCAGTGATAGTACCGGTAAACCCGATTCAGGGAACAGATTCCTGCAACAAAAACCAGTAACCATTTACCAGCTTGAAATATATTAAACTGGTTCTCTCAATTAAGGACGAGTACCAGGAGTCTCTGATTGCGGAGCTCCTTGATATGGAATTTGACGCCTTTGAACAGCAGGAGGGAAAGTTAATCACCTACATCACCAGGGAGCGATTTTCGGATGTCAACCGGGAACAGATCGAACTGTTGCTGGCTGCGTACCCGGGTGACGGACATATACAGTCAGAAGAGGTGGTGGCGGATCAAAACTGGAATGAGGAGTGGGAACAGACGATCAAGGCGCAGCAGATCGGGCGTTTCTACGTAAAGCCGACCTGGTCTCCCCGAGATGCCCCTCCCGATTCCATCCTGCTGGAAATAGACC
>JAWVZC010000502.1:0-2139 GCA_033722415.1 Balneolaceae bacterium
GTTTCCGCTTCACTGAATAACAGCGGACAGTTTGTCGTGGCCACTGATCATACATCCGGTGTGGTGCTTTATGATTCAACTGGGAAACAGATTCGAAAAATTGGGGATATCGGACGCGGACCGGCGGAATACGTCAGCCCCGGCATTGTTAAGTTTATAGGCGACACCATTTATATATGGGATGAAGGCTTATTGAAATTTCTCAAGTTCAATACACAAAATGAGCTGCTGTTGGAGATCGCCGAATTTCGATGGGCACTCCAGGACTTCACGGTTTACGGTACGGATATATTTATGTATAACTCTGGTAAAAGTTCGGGTGCCTATATCGAACAATATCATCTTAATCAGAATAAATATGGCAAATCATTTGGTCAGAGCACGCAGGAACATATTGTTTTGATGACTTTAAATCGTGCAGGTGGTATGGATAGCAGGGGTGATTATTTATACTATGTTAGTCCAAGCAAACTAAGTATATATCGTATTGATTTAAAAAATTATAAAAAAAGTAATTTTCCCATTAACGATGAGGATTTCAAGGTACCTGAAGTAGATAATGCCCGAAAAATTATTATGGACATTGAAAAAGCTACTGAATTCATAACTTCATCAAGTGTCGTGACTGGTATTCATTTACTTGATGATTATATAGTAATGATTGCGGAAATCGGTCAAGCTCAATACAATAAACAATATAACGCCTACCTTACATTGGAAAATAAAGTACGATTTTACGTTTTGGAATATAATATGCAGCTAATCGATACATTCACTTTTGCATGGAATACAAAAAAAGGGGGTCAGTTCAAAATTTGGGGATCCAACGGGGAGGAACTCTTTTTCCTTTCCACCACCGACCTGTTCGGTGAGCCGGTACAAAAGATGAACAAAATGATGCCCTATCACCTCTACCGCTGGAAGATCAAAAAGATCGAGCAGTAAACGGCTATCCTGTCGACTTTATTCAACCCAAAGAGCGTGTCAAAAGTGCTTTTTATTTCATCCTGCCGAAATATAGAGCCGGTCGATTGAGTTATCATATCCTGTAAAAATCCGTACCTTTCCGGTAAATTCAACCATTTAACGGTATGAACATCCTGGGCATCGAAACCTCCTGCGACGAGACGGCGGCAGCGGTCTACATCGACCGCGGGCTGCAGTCCAACGTCATCGCCTCGCAGACCGTCCACGAGCGGTTCGGCGGGGTGGTGCCGGAGCTGGCCTCCCGGGCCCACCACACCACGATCTGGCCGACGGTGCAGCAGGCTCTGGAAGAGGCCGGGGTCGGGATCAAACAGATCGATGCGGTGGCGGTCACCCAGGGGCCGGGCCTGATGGGTTCGCTACTGGTCGGCGTCTGTTTCGCCAAAGGGCTGGCGCTCTCCCGGGGCCTCAAGCTGGTGGGGGTCAACCATATGGATGCCCATATATATTCCAACTTCATCGATCACAAACCGGATTTTCCCTTCGTGGCCCTGACCGTCTCCGGCGGACATACCCAGCTGCTCTATGTGGAGGAGCCGTTCAACCACCAACTGCTGGGGCAGACCCGCGACGATGCGGCCGGGGAGGCGTTCGACAAGATCGGCAAGATCCTTGGGCTGCCCTATCCGGCCGGGCCGGTGATCGATCGTAAAGCCCGGAACGGGGATCCCCACTTCCATGATTTTCCCCAGGCTTTGCTGGACGAAGGGTTCGAGTTCAGCTTTTCCGGGCTCAAAACCTCGGTGCTCTACTACCTGGAGGATAAAGAGGAGGAATTTGTCAGGGAACATCTCGAGGATATCTGCGCCAGCGTCTCTCGCGCCATCACGGAGGTGCTGGTCAAAAAACTGGAGCGGGCGATTCGGGAGACCGGCGTAGATACGGTATTATTGGCCGGCGGAGTTTCGGCCAACTCGTTGCTCCGGGAAAAGGCGGAAAAGCTGTCCGATGAGTATGAGCTTGATCTCTATATTCCCCAAATGGCCTACTGCACCGACAACGCTGCGATGATCGCGGTCACCGGCCATATGATGGCGGAGCGGGGACTTTATTCCGACCTGGGCATGCGCCCTTACGCCAGCTACAAAGAGATGAAAACCGCGGCCAAACGCTGATTGCTTACAGCTTTAATCCCTACTGGTACCTCTTGGA
>JAWVZC010000503.1:0-2132 GCA_033722415.1 Balneolaceae bacterium
CGGGTTCCCACGCGTCCCTCGGGGTAAAGGTTCCCGTCCGGAATATCATAGCTGCCATCTTCGTTGACTTTGATTCGCAGAATCTTGCCACGCAGATCATTGGCATTGCCGGATGATCGAAGTGCGTTGTACTGGCGACGGTCCTCCCGTTCGTCGAGCGGTGCGTAGCCCCCCAGCGTGTATTCCGAGTTCGGCTGATTGAATGGTGTGGAATTGTCGCCGGTGGAAAGATAAAGCAGTCCTTCGCTGTCAAAGGCGATGGAACCGCCGGTGTGGCAGCAGATATCGCGCTGGGAGTAAAACTGCAGAATAATCTCTTCGGAATCCATATCCAGCTTGTCGTCGGCAAACGTGAACCGCGACAAGCGGTTTACCGAGGTATCGGCCGGGCTGTAGAAAAGAAAAACGTGATTGTTTTGCTCAAAATTGGGATCCTTTTTAATTCCCATCAGTCCCTCCTCGGCATTGACTCCCTCCACATCAGTCCGCCAGTAAACATCCAGCTTACCGGCCTGTGAAAGCGTGGAGTCGCTGTTTTTGTAAAGCATGATCTCGCCCCGTCGCTGAGCAATGAGCACATCCCGATTCGGCAGAATGGTCATCTCCGTGGGTTCGGTAAATTCACCGCGTGACAGAAACTTGCGGGAAAACCGATTGGCGGCCGGAACACGTTCGGTTGTTGCCCGGGAGTAGTCGAGAACTCTGTTCTCCCCGATCGCATAGTTGATACCCGCCAGGACGTGGTGCAGGAAGAGATCTTCGCTGAACGATTCGCTCGTATGACCGAGCCCGGTGTAGAAGACCCGTCCCCCGTCGTAATTGTGATACCAGGCCATCGGGTGGTAACCCATGTCGGCACCACCCTTGTAGCTGTCTTCGTCAATCGTCAACAGCACGTTTACCTCGTCATTAAATTTTTTATAGCTGTACCATTCATCCGTGCGGTTCCACTCTGCGGGCAGGAACTCGGTGGAGATATGCGTGGAGTCTTCCACATGCAGGGTTCCCGGCTGTACATTGGGATGGGGATCATTAATACCCGGATGATCCAGGAAGTACCCGCCGACCATGCGACCGTACCAGCCCCAGTCATATTCGGTATCGGCAGCGGCGTGGATTCCGACATATCCCCCTCCGGCCTGGATATACCGTTCAAAATCGGCCTCCTGGTACTTATCGAGCACGTCACCGGTGGTGCTTAAAAATATGACGGCGGAATACTGTTTCAGGTTTTCCTCGGTAAAGGCGCCGGCGTCCTTGGTGGTGTCCACCTCGAACCCGTTTTCCTCTCCCAGCTTCTGTATCGCCGCGACACCATCGGGGATAGATGCGTGAACATAACCCGCGGTTTTGCTGAATACGAGAACCTTCGGTTTCCCGGATCGTTTGTCGGAACATGAATTAATGATCAAAAAGGCAGTAACAAGTACGACAAAATACTTGAGCAAATGGAAGTAACGTTTCATGAATAAACTTTGGTTTTGATGGGGATTTCTGATGAACAGTTTCAACATCCGCCGTACCCCACCTGATTTACGATATTATTGATTGAGTTTTATACAAATAATGACAGGCAGACCAGCTCCGGGTTTGCTTGCGGGAGAACAATTAACGGTAATGTCGCAGGGTTGCCTGTGGCACTTACTGATCGATCAACCCAAAAGTGCAGCAGATCTGATTACTTCAGTACCAGTTGGTAACGAAGGGAACTGAGTGTTTCGTCTACCTTCCGCGTTTGCGCTATAAACCAAAGCTGCTTTTCCCGGTCCCTATGTATCCCGTATCTAACCCCGGAGCTGTTTTGCCTTCATTTAAAAACAGTCCTGTTCAGAACCGCAATAATATTTAATTTTTAAACAACGCCTTCAACTCTTTTTCAACTTTTTTCAATTGTATGGATTTACTATCGAATTGCGGGGGTAAAGAGCGGAGAGCCCGCTCCAGCGGGTATCCCATCACCTGGCTCAGCCAGGGTGATTTCATCAGTTCAGGCATATGCTGGCGTAATATTTTCCGTGAACGGGAATCAGCAATGAGTTCTGCCAGCGTAGTTGCACTGGTTATGGGATCGGCCATCCCGGCAGTCATTTCCGTATTTGCATCAGACATATCGAACGTTGCAGGATAGGAAA
>JAWVZC010000504.1:0-2074 GCA_033722415.1 Balneolaceae bacterium
AAAGCGGCATGCGCCTGTCGAATCATAATATTTTAGGTTGCCGGGATACGGAAAATTCTCTTCTAACCCTTAAACAGCCAACCGAGATCCGCTCACGATATCCAATCAATCTTCGACTCGTGTCGTTCCATCGATCCCTGTTGAAAAATTGAATTCGGTTTTTAGCCGGTGATTAATTCTTGCTCAAGTTCCGGCATGCCTTCGGCCGCGGGTTTCTGGATGTGGTTCCATCCGTCGTAATCGTACAGCTCGGGTACGGAAGGGTCAATAATATACCGGGGAATATCCGTCGGGGCATAATCCACCAGCCCGGCCGCCGGATAGACCACCAGCGAAGTACCGATCACGAGCAGGATGTCGGCCTCCGGGACGATCTCTGCGGCTTTCTCCATATTCGGCACCATCTCCCCGAACCAGACTACATGGGGGCGTAGCTGGGCGCCGTCGTCGGCCGTGTCGCCCAGCTCGATCTTCCGGTCTCCGATATCGTATACCAGCGATCTGTCGTTCACACTTCTCGCCTTGCTCAGTTCTCCGTGCAGGTGCAACACGTCGGTCGATCCCGCCCGCTCGTGCAGGTTGTCGACGTTCTGGGTGATGATCGTCACATCGTAATGCTCCTCCAGGCGGGCCAGGGCCCGATGCCCTTCGTTCGGCTCCACCTCGTAGATTTGGCTTCGCCTCTTGTTGTAAAAATTGAGCACTTTTTCGGGGTTGTTACGCCACCCTTCCACCGTAGCCACTTCACTGATATCATACCCCTCCCAGAGCCCGCCGGAATCACGGAATGTCTTCAGTCCGCTGTCGGCGCTCATACCGGCGCCGGTGAGGGCGATGAGTTTTTTCATCGGTCTGGTTTGTCGTCGTTCGTTTGTGGTGTTTTATCCACAGTACGTGGATTAAAAAGGAGTATGGATCACGCTCTGACAGCATAAAATTAATAAAATATCGGGCCAGTGACCAGTGAGAGAGGATTAAGGATGAAGAATCGCGGATCGCGGATTGGAGATTAAAGCTATAAATTTTAATTCTCAATTTTGCAGATCTGCAGTGTCAGGCACCTTGCTATTGAGGTAGAGCCAACCGATCATCGATGCCAGGAACCAAAAAAAGCCGCAGCCGAGTGGAACAAACGCGACATAAAATCCGCCCATGACTACCGAAGGATCAATTTCACCGGCCGTATTCAGAGCCTGCATCATCTGTACCGACTCGACGGGAAAAACCAGGAGACCCGTAAATAACGCTAAAAGTCCGGCCCCCAATATTTTTTTGGAACCCTTCCTGCCGCTGCCTGCCCTTGCCAGTCGTACCGATTCAACGGTTACCGCTATTCCGGCCGCGGTAATGACAAACATAAAGATGGGATATTGCTCTGTAAAAGCGATAATAAAATACTCCGGCCACATTGTTCACTGAAGTTGTTGGATTTCCCATTAACCGTAACAGTAACTGATTATACTACATTTTCAAATAATCGTCCAAAACCAAGAATTTTAACCATACCTCCCGATATTCACCTTAAGCTTAATGCGGAAAGAAATTCCAATAGCTCCAGTAAGACTCCAGTATATCTCGCTGGCTTTACGCCCGGCATAACTTCCGGGATCAACGGGAAATTTCGTTCAGTAAATTTTCATTAAATCGAGAAAACCTCTGAATATCCTGAAATGACCAAGGTTTCATGACAATACATTTTCCTAAGGATAACCTACAGTGTATATTTCAACCGTCCGGTATTAAATCTCCGAATAGGTTATGTAGAATAAACATAGAAGACCGTCTCCTCCTGATCCCCAATCCCAGATCCGAAATCCCAGATTAAACCGAACCCTGGGGCCATGTCTGATCCGACAATCGAATCATTGAAAACGTTTCTCCGGCAGATCCATCCCGTTGAGGATGCGATACTTACGGAATACGTCTCCCGATGGAACATACATTCCGAGCCGCGCAAGGTCCTGCTCACCCCGGCCGGGAAGACGGAACGATACCTATATTTTGTTACGGAGGGCGTTCAAAAATCCTACTATCTCAACGAAGGCAAAGAGCACGTGATCGCCTTTACCTATCC
>JAWVZC010000505.1:0-2062 GCA_033722415.1 Balneolaceae bacterium
AATTATAGTGCCGTATGCCAAATTAACGCGATCACCCTTCATCGGCAATTGGAAAAGGCCGACAGCTAGCCTGCCGGCCTTATTAATATCCTCATTTTCAGGGAAGCTATTGCACCTTAAAAACCTCGGCCATACCGGGAACCAGGGCATTTTTCACGGCCCATAGTGAACCGTCTGTCCCGAATGTAATTGCGGTAAGCAGCGGAATGCCGGTTGCTACTTCCGAACAACTGGTGGTTTCAACGTTACATTTATTAATGGTGCCGCCCACCCCGGCCTGGTTTTCAGCAGCAAACCAGCTCTTATCATCAAATTCGGCAACGTAAAGATACCCGTCGGGACCAAATGCCATATCTATTACAGAGGTAAATCCGCCGTCAAACACCTTTGAGCAGTAGATCTCCCCGGCAGTACCGCACATCGCCCAGCTGGCGTCTGGCGCCACACGCCAGATGTTAGATTCATTGAGCGGAGCAGGAAACCCCTTCAGTTCACCGACATAGTAGTCACCCTCGGGGCCAACAGCAATACTTGTGGGTACGGGTTGTGCAGGTATCTCCGGCGGGATACCGCAGACCGGCGGACGCTGATTCTCCGGAATATCTGCACACCCAATGATATCTTTTACATTCTGCGTTGATACCAGCTCTTTAGGGAAAATGGCCAGTACTTCGACCTGTCCCCGGTTATTCACCCTGAGCAAATCGTTTCCACCGGCATCTGCTACAACTGCGGCATTTCCGCCCGCTGACTGCACATCAAAGGGATTGGAATCGATTAGCTGTTCCCCGTCGGGATTGTTTTCTCGTTCAAACTGAAAAAGATTGGCCACCATTCTGGATGTACCCTTCGAGGAACGAAACAGGGCCTGTCCGGTAGAATCTCCCGGTGATCCCGTCAATCCCCTGATGGTCCACATGGAATTTCTACCGATCGGACTCATGTCTGTGATTCCGGTAAGGGGAATATCGGTGGTACCGTCGAGTGTAGACACTCCCGCCCCCGCATCAGCTACAAGGATATCCCCGTTCGGTGCCGTTGCAAGTCCAAACAGCGGTGAAACGAACCCGTGCATATTGAGGACCGACTCCCGACCGGAAAAAGGTCTTGTATCCGGGGGATAGGATTCTCCGCTCAACAGAACCTTGGGTGCCATGGTAACGGTCGGTTCAGGGTTATCGGGTGCCGGTTTATCATCCGAATTCAAACTGTTATCACTACAGGATAGAAGAAGAAAAAACAGGAGGAAGATGACCAACCCCTGAATATTTCCATTGCGATAGATTTCTCGAAAAGTGGTTCCCTGATGTGTGCTGTTCATAGCAAACCTCTCAATTTTTATTTATCGATTAGGTAGGGTAATGAACAGCCTGTAGAAAGCCACAACTAGTTAAAAAACAACTATTTAAACATAAATAAATTTTTGATCAGGATACCAAATATTTCAACCATCGCTGTTCCGGGAAACAAGTTCCGGCGAACTGGGAAGGTATGGGGGGGGGGAAGATCCGGGCGGTATAACATTTTTAACCCGGGCGACATACCCGCCACAGCTGTTGCCAAGGAATTTCGGGCAGGTCTGCCGAAACATTCCCGGTTGGATCCAGTCATTTCAGGTGAGCGTTCCATATTATCGGGACACGTCCAGTGATGTGAACGGATTGTAAGACCTGTATTTGGGAATAAACGTACCATGAGCATGGCTGAGCACCGCCCAAGGCCTCGATTTTTCACCAACAATCCCATCCATCGGTAAGACGAAGGAACATCACCAGCTCAACCGTACCACTATACGTTGAATGTGTTTTATTCTTGGACAGAATGTGCGGGTGGATATAGCGCAATGATGAGCATCCACAGCGATATAATTACCAGTCCGCCAAATTCCCGGGCTGTCTCAAACTCCATGTTGGTCATTTTCACCGAGCTGAATGTGCGAAAGCTGAACTGTTCACCTTCAAAAAATTCCGGAAATAAAACAGCCGCCCAGACCAGCCCGATAACCAGTACGAGGATCGGTACAAATCTCCTGTATGCTCCCGCTGCATACAACAAACTGGCC
>JAWVZC010000506.1:0-2008 GCA_033722415.1 Balneolaceae bacterium
GACAGCTGATTTGTGGCGCATATCCCACGCTCCGGTGGAGACGATCACGAGTCCGGTCATGGTGCAGATCACCAGCGTATCGATAAAGGGTTCGAGCAGGGCTACAACTCCTTCCCGAACCGGCTGGTCGGTTTTGGCGGCCGAGTGGGCAATAGGGGCGGAACCCTGCCCGGCTTCGTTCGAGAAAAGACCGCGCTGCACACCGTAACTGAGGGTGAAAATAAGAGCGCCCGATCCAACACCCAGCGCCCCGGCCTGTGGGTTAAATGCGTTGCTGACGATAGTTCCGAAGGCCGGTAAAACATCGTCGTAATTAATAAGCAGAATAACGATTGCCCCCAGCACGTAGATAATGCCCATGAACGGGACCAGCCGGGAGGTAACGCGTCCAATACGCTTGATGCCGCCGAGTATCACGGCTGCCACAAGACTGGCGGTTACAAAACCGGTAATGGCCACCGGTATCTGGAAATCGGTTTTCATTACATCGGCCACGGTGTTGGCCTGTACGGCATTTCCGGTCAGAAATGCACAGATGGCAGCAGATATGGCAAAAGCCACGGCCAGCCACTTCCAGTTGGATCCGAGTCCCCGTTCAATGTAGTACATCGGACCGCCGGATACCGTACCATCAGGATTGCTGCTGCGATATTCCTGGGCCAGTGTTACCTCGGTGAATTTGATCGCCATACCCAACAGGGCCGTCACCCACATCCAAAACAGGGCCCCCGGCCCCCCGTAGTGGATAGCCAGGGCCACCCCCGCGATGTTTCCGATGCCAACGGTAGCAGAAAGGGCCGTGGTAAGTGCCTGGAAGTGGTTGATATCACCCTCGTCTTCGGGGTCATCGTAAAACCCGGTAACCACTTTTAACCCGTGGCGAAACCGCCGGAACTGCACAAAACCGAGACGGAACGTGATATATATCCCGAATGCGAGCAGGATAACCACCATTGCCGGAAACGATTCAGGCGTATTCCATATCAGGTTGACCAGCCAGTTTATTACTCGATCAAAAGTCTCCATGCGAATTTGCTACCGTTTAAAATTTCGGTTTAATTTAAAACAAATGTGAAAGTATAAAAGATTTTGCACTTTTTTGGATGAAAATATGAGTAGCATTTTTCCTGTATATTGAGAAAAAATTAGTTT
The DNA here is from genome assembly GCA_033722415.1 of Balneolaceae bacterium. Taxonomy (GTDB): domain Bacteria; phylum Bacteroidota; class Rhodothermia; order Balneolales; family Balneolaceae; genus JAMQKA01. Next base: position 1,153 of record JAWVZC010000506.1, read on the forward strand.
GAACTTCCAATACTAATCATCTGTTGGTAAGACAAAAGAATCAGCTGATCTTTTAATACTTAAATCTGAGGGTAACAGACTATGACTAAAGCAGATATCGTAGACGTAATATCATCTTCAACGGGTTTAACAAAAGTAGAAACCGAGGCGGTTGTCAACGGGTTCATGGAAACAGTCATAGATGCAATGAAACGGGGTGAAAATATTGAACTTCGCGGATTCGGCAGTTTCAAAGTGGTAAAACGTGCGGAACGGGTAGCCCGGAATCCCAAAACGAATGAAGAGGTGATCGTGCCGGAACAGTATGTTCCCGTTTTGAAAGTGTCGAAAGATTTTAAGGAATCCGTCAATGAATCGATGATGGAGGAGGAAGAAGGGTAACCCTGCTTTCTCAAAGGTTTGTAATTTAGGGGTACACCTACTGGCAGTCAGATACAAAGATGTTGATTTGGAGGTTATAACGAATTGACCTGCATTTCTCGCGAGAATCATGTCAGATTTTTTGTAATGTGGTGATATACACTAAGCTGCCTTGATTTAAATTCGGGTAGGCTATCTCGGGATGTCCCAGGCTGCGAAATGGTCCCGGTAGGCTGTATTGAAGATGGCAATCACCCGCTGGGCGTATACCCATACGTTTCGCTTGCGGTAACCTCTTCGTCTTGCTTGCGAACCAATTTCTTTTTTTTAGAAACACAGGTTGGGGGATCTCGAAATTGGCCTGTAAGCGGTTTTGGACCGACAATGTACTATAGTCCGAACGCTGCTGGGTGTTTTCCAGGATTATTGTCGGGACGCTTAGCTGTAGAACAAATATCCCGGCAAGAACTCAGCGTTGATTATAAAAGTTACCCGA
>JAWVZC010000507.1:0-1966 GCA_033722415.1 Balneolaceae bacterium
ATCCACACTCTCCACACATTTTTGTCAAGGGAAGTGAAAGATTTTCTTTTCAACTTATCCACAGGTTCTACTACATACTACAAAGTATATTAATCTTATTATTCTTGTATAAAACGCGAGGGAAACGTGGATAAATGATTTTAAATATCTACCCTGAACTTTCTATATTTTCATCAGGCAACCGAGGAAATCAGGACAGTCCTGTTAAAGCATCTTCGTGACGGGTCGTATGGTTCCCCTCACCCGTACGGATCAGCCTTACGGGCCTGGAGATCAATTCGAGAATATCAAGGCAACGCAGGAGTTAACGAACTGTAATTTGAATTATTTGAAACAAAGCAGCCGGATACGGCAGTGGTTATGAGTGAAAAGAAACAGTATACATACAAAGATTCCGGGGTTGACATAGAAGCCGGTGAGCAGATGGTGCAATCAATTAAAAGTGTTGTCCGGGAAACCCACAACGCATCGGTACTTTCGGATATCGGTGGCTTCGGCGGATTTTTTCGCCCCGACCTCGATAACATTGCGGATCCGGTTTTTGTAAGCAGTGTCGATGGGGTGGGTACCAAGCTAATTGTCGCCTTTAAGACCGGCCGGTACGACACCGTGGGCCAGGATCTGGTGAATCACTGTGTAAACGACATTGCCGTGTGCGGGGCTCGTCCCCTGTTTTTTCTGGACTACTTTTCCACCGGCAAGCTTGAACAGCATGTCGGGTACGATGTCGTCAAAGGCTTCGCCAGGGCCTGCAAAGAGAACGGCGTAGCCCTGATCGGCGGGGAAACCGCAGAGATGCCTGATATTTACAGTGAAGGTGAATTTGACCTGGCCGGTACCATCGTCGGGATTGTGGACCGGGACCAGATCATAACCGGGGAGCGCATCCGTAAAGGGGATCGGCTCGTGGGATTCAGGAGCAGCGGAATCCACACCAATGGATACTCCCTGGCGCGAAAGGTGCTGTTTTCGGAGTATGAGGTGTCAGACCATGTGAAGCAGCTGGGCACCACCGTGGGTGAGGAGCTGCTGAAAATCCACCGCTCCTACCTGCCTGTGATCACGGAGTTAAAAACGATCGAGGGTGTGCATGGATTTTCACACATCACGGGCGGCGGCATTGTCGGCAATACCAGCCGTATTTTGCCCCGGGAGCGAACGCTTGATATCGACTGGGAGGCCTGGGATCGGCCGGCCATATTTCGCTTGATCCAGGATCTGGGAAACGTGCCCGAGGAGGATATGCGGGCCACCTTCAACCTGGGGATCGGGTTGATAGCGGTGGTGGATCCGGATTCGGTTTCCGTGGTCAACGACTGGGCAACGGCGAATGATGAACAGGTTGTTGAACTGGGAACAGTTACATAACTCGAACAACAGGATATGCAGTACGTCCATTTACTGAACATAGCGCACGGCCGAAGCGGCGATAAGGGGAATACCAGCAATATCGGTATCATCGCCCGGCATCCCGATATCTATCCATTCCTGGAAGAACGACTAACGGCCGATCTCGTAAAGGCGCACATGAAACATATCTGCAAAGGGCGGGTCGACCGCTATGAGCTGCCCAACATCGGGGCACTCAACTTTGTGCTTCATGACAGCCTGGGCGGCGGCGGTACGGTTTCACTCAAGCTGGATGCCCAGGGGAAAACCCACGCGTTCACGCTTCTGCGGATGAAACTGGAGGTGCCGGAGGAGCTGCTGGAGCTGGTCTGAAACCATGCAGACCACTCAATTCTATAATTTTGAAAAATGTTCTACCCGGGTTCGCAAGATTGAATAAAAGCTGCTGGCATTCAGCAGTCAGATGGGAGCTGCATCATGCTAAAGTTTGATGGATCATATTTAGTATGAAAGAAATCATTATTCGGTAGTTGAATTTAGCAAGTTTACAGCAGTTAGATACATAAGGGATGGAGGAATGTGATGGCCAACCGGAAAGAGTTCTTAACACAGATGG
>JAWVZC010000508.1:0-1911 GCA_033722415.1 Balneolaceae bacterium
CGATGTTTTCGACAAGGGAGGGAAGGGTAAGGGTCAGTTTTCGGCTTTGTGTCTGCTTCCGCCCATTGTAGGCATCGTTGTCGGTTACCGTAATCCAGAATGTGATCACATCGCGCGGTTTGGGATCGAGCTCCGGGACCTCCCACCGGTAGGTTTGCTCCACATTGAGCCGGTGAGCGCCGAGCGAGAGCCGGCCGGTTTCCGGCTGTTGCGTGAAAGCCCGCTGAATTTCGTAGTGCAGGTGTGCCGAAGTTATGCCGAAATCGTCGCTGGCACGGAATGTCACGTCAAGGGGGGCAGGCGCACTCATTTTGACATCCTCGGCGGGATCGATCAGTTCAACAAACGGGTACTCATCCTGCACCGCATCGATGGTAAACGAAAAGTCATTGCTATTGCTGAGGCCGGAGGAGTCCTGCATGGAAAACCGAAGGGTATCGGCCGTGCTTACGGATCGTTCAAAGAGGAAACGATTTTCACCGGGCTGATCCGGCTGCAGGGTATCGCCGGTGGCCGCTGCGAACATCGTCAGCGATGCAAGCGGCTTGTTGGAGGTCCCCAAGACGCGGATTGAAGAACCTTGATACGCCCGTACCTGCGAAAACGGGTACGTTACCCGGCTGGAATCGAGGCGGGTATACTTCGGCGGAAACAGCTCCACGCTCAGAGATTCAAACCGCGGGCGCAGCTGTACATTAACATCGTAATTCTGGCTGCTGAATTCCCCCATTTTTATAAAATAGGTGGCGTTGGAACTCAGCTGTACGGGTTCCGACTCAAAAGTTCCTTCTCCGGCTTTCTGAAGAGGACGGAACCGAAACTCCTTTTCGACTTCGGTTTTGATGCCAAGAAGCAGTTCTTCAGGTTGGGGCCCTTCAAATGTAACAGCGGGTTGAAACGAACCCCCCTGCTCGATCGTGGTATTGCCCGGGAGAACGGCAAACTGGTAGGGATTCGGTTTTTCAAAGGTATTCCAGAACTGGGCGGTTCGGACAAAAGCGCCGGGATGAACAACGGCAGAAAGGCCCGCCACCAGTACGGCGATTCCGAGCGCCCCGAGCGTTCGGCGAAACATGCCGGAGGAGGGGAAGGCGGCAATTTCGCGGTCGATGCGTGACTGGATATTGTTCCACGTGACCGCCTCCAGATTCTTTCGCAGGGCTGCCTTGTACAGTTTGAGGTGGCTGTCCCGGCTTTTCAGGGTGAGATCCAGCGCGTGTTTCAGTTCCGGTTTCTCAATCTCATCGGAGACCAGTTCATAAAATCGGTCCATCGACAGATCCTCCTGCCGCGCTTTTCGCCACCGGAACAGGGAAAATGCTGCGACCAGTAGCAGGCCCCCGGCAATGCTTTTGGTGAGCGCCGAAAAATAGACGAAGTCTTCCAGCCATACCAGCAGAACCATCCCTGCCAGCACCAGCGACAGGGGCTGCAACAGTTGCGTTAGCAGCTGTTTACGCCTCAGCTTTCGATAACGCCGCTCAATCTGGCGAACGAGATCAGAAACGTTGTTGTCTACCGATGTATCCATATTTAATTTTTATCACTGGTGGCTGACAAATGAAACGAGAGAATTGCCGCGTGTTCGATTCAACATCCAAACCACTATAAATACAATAGTTGGATGAATATAACAACGAGAGGAAGGGGATTTTAATTTCCACAGAAATTACCTGCCGGCTTTTACATATTTTTTCGTGGATGCCGGCCGGGCTTACTCCGGGATGTCGGGCAGTGTCATCTCACCGCGGGCCCGGAATTTGTCGTTTTGCTTTTCGATCCTGATCACTTCGTTCTGGCTGTCATGCTCCATAAAGAAATACCACTCTTCCCGAACGGCCGTTTCCAGGATCTCCTGCTTCTCCTCCAGGGTGTTGATGGGACGCATATCGTAGCCCATAATCCAGGGCA
>JAWVZC010000509.1:0-1517 GCA_033722415.1 Balneolaceae bacterium
CGCCAATATCAACCAGTCCCGCATTTTCTTCCCCGGCTCCAACGAGAAGCTGGTCTCCTTCCCTCGGCAGCTTTTTGATTTCGAGAATGGAGTTTTTATAGGAGCAGTGCTCGCTCCACATAACCGAGTAGACGCCCAGTTCGGTAAAGGTGGGCGTCCGTCCCAGGTACGCTTGGATCATCTCATACTCTTCCTCGTTGAGGCCGTGTTCAATTGCAAGATCGAGGGTGACTTCCGGTTCGGTAATCGTCGTATTCGCCATTAATAAAATAACTTACGGTTGTTTTCAGTATGTAAAGTAACATGAAACTGGGGCATATCGACGGCGCGGGGTGCATAAGCCAACCTGGCGGATGCGGGTTTACACCTCCAACAGATCGCATAACTCCTGAAAGTCATCAAAAACAAAATCCGCCCTGCCGCTCTCTTTCGGAGCGTTCCGGTTATTGCCGGTATACCACGCTGTTTTCCAACCGAACGACGATCCGCCCACAATATCGGACCTGTATGAGTCTCCAATATAGAGTATTTCAGCCGGCGGCCGATTTACCAGTGATGTCGCATGCTCAAAAATTTCGGACTGCGGTTTCAGGTAGCCGACCTCTTCGGATATCACCAGGTGCCGGGCGAATTCGTCGAGAGAGAACTGTTCGATTTTACTGCGCTGGGTTTCCGCAAATCCGTTGGTCAGGATGCCGGTTTCGTAGCGGCCGCTCACTTTTTTCAGCGCATCATATGCACCGACGACCCAGCTCCAGTGATTTTGATAGGCCCGCATGTAGTAGTTGCCAACTTCCTCGTACTTCGATCCGTCCACCCCTATTTGGTTGAGCGTGTGTTCGAACCGCTTCCGCTGCAGCTCGGAACGCCCGATGTTCCCCTTTCCGTACTCTTTCCAAAGTTCGCCGTTGGTTCGCTGGTAGGCCTCGATCAGGGAATCGGGGTCGGTCCCGTTAAAGATCGGAAACTGTCGGTACAGATCTCTAAGGGCGGCTGTTTCTGCCCCGCGGTGATCGAGCAGGGTGTCATCCAAATCAAAATAGATAAAAGCGGGATTCAACGTCACGGGTATTGCGTTTGCAGATTTTTGACGTGCAAAGATACACATCTCTGGCATTATCCTAAAAAATAATCCGCCTATCCCCTTGCATCTCTCTCCCCTTCATTTCGTATATTGTTCCCGAAATTCAAAATGACAAAAAATCGTGTATATGAATGCAAAAACATGGATCGGGATTGGGCTTATCGCTGTATTGGTAATCTACGGTATCAACGTCAATAACAGCCTGGTAAACAAGGAGGAAACGGTGAATCAGGCGTGGGCGCAGGTCGAAAATCAGTACCAGCGCCGGTCGGATCTCATACCGAATCTGGTAAACACCGTGAAGGGCGCCGCCGATTTTGAACAGGAAACCCTCACCAGCGTTGTGGAAGCCCGAAGCAAGGCCAGTTCCATACAGGTAAGCGCCGCGGATCTGAATGATCCGCAGAAGCTGCAGCAGTTCCAGCAGGCACAG